>JAATVJ010000004.1 GCA_014523515.1 Nitrososphaerales archaeon TH1177
CATGTCAATGAAAAATTAGATGAAGGTTATAAAGAACTTAATATTGAAAAAATAATTGCAGAAAGAGAAAAAGCAATGGAACAAAATATGTTAGAGACAGGAATGTCTTCTTCAATCCAATAAACTTTTTTTATTTATTTATAATATTGTAATACTATCAATAATTATCTAAATTAATTCTACAAGGAACTACTTCGTAAAAATGATCAAAAATATTATTTTATTTAGATTCTAAATTATAATAACAAGAGACTATTATACTAAATTATAAAACATCAATATTGATACATTTAGTTTGTAATATATCAATTCATTTGAATAGTTGTATCAACATCATTTTTTAGTACGAATCGTTCTTTAGATTCTAGGGAATTTAAATTAATATTAAAGCCAAAGATATTTCAAGACCTAAATGAAGGGATAAAAAAGGTTCAAAAAATAATTGACAAAGAAGTTGAGATGTTAAATGGTAAATTTAAACCTGATTCTGATTTAAAACAAAAATTTAGAAGAACGTATTACTTGGATACACCTAATTTCAGATTACAATCCAAAAATTTCTTTTTGAGAGTACGAGAGGATAAAGAATCAAATAAGTATGATATTACTCTAAAATGTAGACATTCTGATAGATACATATCAGCATCTTATGATCTTTCTAGTTCTATGAAAAAATCCACAATTAAATTTGAAGAAGATATAATCGCTCCTCATGTAAGTAAATTTTCTATTTCAGTCAACTTTGAAGAATATCAAGAACCTGAAATCAACAATCTAGAAAAGCTTAAAACAATTTTTCCTGGATTACATACACAAGATCTTGGTGATGGAATACTAGAAAAGGTAAATAAATTTGAAGCTAAAGAGATTTCAGTTAAGCTTGGGAAGATTTCATATAACAATAATAATAAGGATGGAGAAGATGATGATGATGAGATAAAAACATTTTTAAATTTATGGTATTCGCCAAAGAATAAAGGAAAACCAGTAATTGTAGAATTTACTTATGATTATGCTGCTATAAAGAAAAAGGAAGAAGGAAAAGAACAAAATAAAGGTAAGAAGAAGGAAAAAATATTAATCGAGGAATTTCCTTTCTCTCTAGTAAGAAATACATATCAATTTTATAATTCATTGCAAAAATGAAAAAAAATAGTAGATCTTAAATCTTCAAAAACAAAAACAGACTTTGTATATAAATACAAACCATAATTCGTTTTTTTATCATATATACCAATTGGTCGGGAGTGAATCTTCCGTGTAGTAGAGTTCTACTACTACTATCTTATATTTAGCTTTTATTGTTAGTAACTTATTAAAATAATTAATCTATGTAGAATTTAACAGTACCTTCATCTTTGTCAGTATTAAATCTCTTACACATTTTGTCATCATTTCTTTCATTAGTAATGCATACTCTCTCTTTATCATCTACATTGTTCAAGTAGAATTTTACTTTTGCCTTGTCATTATCTTCAAACTCTTCACCATCTATGTATTTAGTTTCTCCACTAGCTTTTACTTTAAAATCTGGCATGTGTCTGTCTTTATCACTGATTAATCTAACAGTTAATTCAAAATCGTCACTGTCATGGTCGTCATCATCATCATCATGTCTGTTCCACTTATCTCTGTCATGGTCGTCATCATCGTCATCATGTCTGTTCCACTTATCTCTGTCATGGTCGTCATCATCGTGATAACGTTGAGCTGTTGAACTTTGTATAACACTTAATATAATTAGTAAAGATATTGATACAATTCCTAAAAGTAGTAAGCTGCTGTTCTTTTTCATTTCTCTTCTCCTATTTTAAATACATGGCAACAAAAATTGATTAGAGATCTATTTTAGTATTAATCTTATCTTCATTCTTGATATTTATAAATTTATAATCTTCTCCATAAGATTGTTGATGCAGTAAATAAGAGGAAACAAATACAATACCATCTACCATTGATAAAGATATAATAAACGTAGAGTTTAGTTTTAGATAATTTTTATTCTTTATTACATTATCATTCATACTTCTTATTAGTTCTTATTTTATAAGAATATTTGAAAATATGTATATATAACAAAAGTTAGAATTAAATACAGAATATTATTCTACTTTTATTATATCATATTAAAATTTTACTATCTTGATAATATATACTTAATTATAAAATGAAATTATAAACTAATCTTTGACATTCGGGGTCACTTAATCAGTAAGTTGGTCGGGATTTGAATTAACATGTTTTCAATGTTCAATTGCTAATTTATTAGATAAACGGATTATGATATCTAAAAGGTTAGATGCAATAAAAAGATCAAATAAAATAAAATTATTTTGTTAAATTCTTTAATCCTCTGCTAATATTTCCAACTAAATCTTTGTTCCTTCAGTGATGTTAGCTCCAAAGTCTAACATTTTTTCAATTGGAACTGCTTTACTCGTTTCTTTGACAGATTTGATTATGGAAAGAGAAAATTCATGGTAATCTCTTTATGAACCATTATGTAAAATAAAAGATATAATTTCTTTAATAAACAAGAACAACAAAAAGATGAGAAAAAAAGAAAAGTATGTTAAAGAAAAAAAGAAGCAAAAAAACTATTATTACCTATTTAAATTAGAAATTTTTTATACTTATATTTTTTCACCAAGAAGTATATATATCAAATTCAGTATGACTTTTATTTTTGTCATTATGTAAACCTAATTCATCAGATATTGATTTATCCGAAGCATAACATGAACCATCCTTAAATACAGTTAATGAATTCGATGCTATTATTTCAAAATCACATTTTTTACAATATATTTTAGCTGATACTTTTCTCATTTCATTATTTTTTTGTTTCCCTATTAAGTTCTTTTTTCTTATATTCTATATAGATGACAAAACTCATAAGTCATTTCATTTTTTCCTTATCTATATTCATAAATACCACGACTTTCAGTATCTTTTTTTCATTAAATAATTGAAGCAAGTAGTATGAAAATGAATATCTTTATTTATAGTAACACGAGAAGAATCATTATCGGATATTTCATAGTTACAATATTTACAGAATTTCATTTCATTTTTAATAATATCTTTTGGATTGTAAACAAAAGGAGAATTATTTACCAATATATTAATTAATAATTTATTATATTTAACATATAAACAAGTAATTTATATGAAACACCTATAAATTTAATAAATATATAGTTTATCTATAACACTCTATAAAAATCTAATAATTCCCATAAGAAATACAATAAAATAAATGTTTATAATAAATGTATATAAATACTTATGCTATGGTCATTTAATAGAAATATGCCTTCTATGGTTTTCTATAGAGATATATAATCTAACTATAAATATCAAGTAGATTTTTTTCAATGATGATAGTTGTGAATTAGAATTTTTTCTGAAGCATATACAAAATCATTGATGATATTACACATGGATTCTGAATATATAATAAAACAACATTACTAGATTATTTATTTATTGGTAATAAATCTTTATTTTCATAACAAATATGTATAACAGAAAAGGAACTGTAAAATGCATGTGGTGGGATAACACAACTATTTTTGAAAATCTTCTTTTATGTATAATAAATACAGATTGAATGATAATGGAAAAATTTGATCTTATAGTTATTGGTTCAGGGGCAGGACTAGACATCGCTACGGCTGCAGCAGAAGATAAAGGATTAAAAGTTGCCATTATTGAAAAATCCAAATTAGGAGGAACCTGTCTAAATATAGGAGGCATACCTTCAAAACTACTTATTTATAGCGCCGACATAATTGAAATAATTAAAAAGGCAGATACTTTTGGCATTAAAGTTAATGAATATTCAATTGATTTTAAAAAGATAATAAGTAGAGTTAATAAAATTATTGATGCAGCAACAAACAAGATTAAAAAAGATTTAGAAGGAAGTAATAATCCTCGTCTTTTCTCACAAGATTGTAAGTTTATAGGAGAAAAGAAAATAGCAATAGCAAATAATGAAATTATAACTGCGGATAAAATTCTCATTGCATCAGGAACAAGACCAAATATTCCAAAAATCAATGGTTTAGAAAATGTAAATTATATAACTAGTACCGAAGCATTATGTCTAAAATACCAACCAAAAACTCTTACTATAATAGGCGGTGGCTATATTGCCTGCGAATTTGCTCATTTCTTTGGTGCTTTGGGAACTAAAATTAATATAATACAAAGGAATAATTTTTTGATCCCAAATGAAGATATAGATGTTTCAAGGAAATTCACAAAGATATTTTCAAAAAAATACAATGTATATTTAGGATATAATACGGAAATGGTTCGTTATAATTATGAGAATAAAAATAATCAAAAGATATTTAATGTAATAGTAAAGGACAAATTTGGAAAGTCCATGGAAATCGATTCGGAGCAATTACTAATTGCAACAGGTAGAACACCAAATTCGGATTTGTTAGATATTGAAAAAAGTGGTATTAAAATAAATGAAAAAGGTTTCATACTTGTTGATGAATATTTGGAGACAAATATAGAAGGAATTTTTGCATTAGGAGATGTTGTTGGAAAATATCAATTTAAACATAATGCCAACAATGAAGCACAATATGTATATAATAATATTGTTAATCCAGATGAAAAAATACCTGTAAATTATAATGCAATTCCTCATGCTATTTTTACCAGTCCACAAATTGCAGGTGTAGGATATACAGAACAACAACTAAAGAAAGAAAAGATAGAATATGTTAGGTCTATTTGCCCTTACATTCAAACAGCAATGGGAAAAGCAATAGAAGATAAAGATGGATTTGTAAAATTTCTTATTGATAAAAAAAATAAACATATTCTTGGGTGTCATATTATGGGAACTGATGCATCAATTTTGATTCACGAAGTACTAGTTGCAATGAGAACAGCAGAAGGAAAGATAGACAATATCACTAATACTATTCATATCCATCCTGCATTATCTGAAGTAGTAAGTAGAGCTGCTTCTATTCATAATCTTTGACGTGGTTATTTAATTTAGGCCGAATCATAATTCAACAAACAAATACTATCAGACTAAAAACAATGTGAAATCAATAACACTTGACTTTAATGGGAATAGACTGCAGAGACCGTGTTTGAAACATGTTATCGTACTACACCTTCCGTCTGTCTACTTGTATGGTAAATGAAAGTATGCTCTCATGTATTTTAGTAATTTGATAAATAAATCGGGATATACGAATTTTCTGCCTTCCTTGTCCTTATTCATCTCTTCTAATTCGAGATGCCAACTATCAATAACATCAATATCAAGCAATACCTCTCCTTTCTTTACAAGAGATTCATTGTATTTCTTCGAATTTCTCACATAATATGACTATAATAGGTTAGCTAAATGGGTTAGCAGTAGTGAGTTATACAACACCGTATAATTTATTTTTAAATTAAATATCTCATTAACGAATTAAGTTTAACTATGAATATCACTTCTAATACTTTTAGTAAAAATTGTCATTTTATTTGAAAAGTTAACTATAATTTAATATCTTATTTCCTTCAGTAAAGATTAAAAATTAATCTATTTATGAACTCCAATTATAAGAAATCTAAGAAAAACAGGAGGTCTATTCAAGGTAAAAATTTTGCTTTTGATAATATTTTTGATAGTTAACAAAAAACCTAATAAAAGTTAATTATATATCAAAAAAAATTTGAATAAATTTTTATAGGAAAATAAGGTATAAACAAAGATGATACAATAATTCCTTCATTTCTATTATATTCAAATTTTTTTTAATTTTTTTAATTTTTTAGAAAAAAATAATATTTATTCAGTAATTATTTTGTTTATATCTATTTTAATATAGGTATAAACAAAATTATGATAAAGGCTATTATTAAAGTATAATACATATTTCTAATTTATCAGAATATATGATATAACATACTTTGTTATTTCACAAAAATAAATGCTTTAGCTGATAATACATATAGTATAATACTTGGAATTAGATTCGAATTAATATTTTATAAATATAATGAATTTTAAGAAAATAAAATTAGGTATTAACAAGATATTATAGCTATTTTAAATATCATTACCATTTTCCATAATTTTACCTCTATCTGAAATAAAATTGCTATTCATATCTATATTCTATATAATTCTATAAGCCTACTATATGGTATATAGTAAACAATTTGATATATTGGTGGATGTATATAACAGCATAATTATGGGAGTAACGACATCATTGCATATTGTTTCTACTGGTAAAACATCATTAAAAACTACTGTCCCTGTATTCATAGTAAAACAATTTAATTTAAAACAGGGAGATAATCTAGATTGGTGTATTGATATGCATAATAATGAAATGGTAATAATTGTTAAAAAAATAAAATAATTAATTCATTGATTTGAAATATTTTTATTATTATTATTTTTATTAAATTTATTCTTCATTAAAAATGCTACTATTGAAGTTCCGATAAATGGTGTAATAAGATAAAGCCATAAATTAATATAATAACCAGACACAACAGCAGGTGCCAAAGAACGAGCAGGATTCATTGAAGCACCAGATATAAATCCAAACAAGAAGATATCTAAACCTACAATAGCACCAATTGCTATTCCTCCAAATTTCTTTAATCCTTTTGTATAGACTACTATCAGTATTACTAACATAAGTAAAGCAGATGCCAGTATTTCTATTCCAACAATGACATAAATTGGAAAGTCAATATAATTAGGAGCATTAGCCCCTAAATTAACTTCATTTCCAAGAATAAAATATATGAAAATACTTGCCAATATCCCGCCCATGATTTCTGCTAAAAGATAAATCAACAGTAATCCTTTTTTTCTTTCTAGATGTTTTGTAATTAAAAATGCTACAGTTACTGCAGGATTAAAATGTGCCATTGATATTTTGCCAAAAAGATAAATTCCAATAGTAACAGCAATAGCAGGAGCAATTGCTATAAAAGGAAGTCCTAATGCTCCATTCAATTTGGCATCCAATACAACAGAACCGGTAGCAAATACTATAACTATAAAAGTTCCAATAAGTTCTGCAAAAAAGATTTTCTTATTTTTTTCTAATCTATTTTTCAGTAGTAATTGCAATTTCTGCAACAAGTTCTTTTACCCTTTTTTCTATCTCATCTCTTATCTCTCTAACTTTTTCAATAGACTTTCCTTTTGGATCTTCTAAATTCCAATCTATAACCTTTGGTAAGAATAGTGTAGGACAGAAATTTTTGTCCATACATCCCATATTTACTATAGGATCTGAACTACGCATCATTTCTTCGGTTATCTCTTTTGATTTTTGCTTACTAATATCTATTCCAACTTCTCTCATTGCTTCAACTACTATTGGATTGATTTGTGATACAGGTTTTGTTCCTGCACTTTGAACTTTAAATCCTTTTGGAGCATATTTTTTAAAAAATCCTTCTGCTATCTGGCTCCTTCCTGCATTTTGAACACATACAAAGAGGACTGTTTTATCCTCATCTTTATTGTTGTTGCTACTTGTTTTTTTAAATTTTCCAAAAAATTTCATATTATATCAGACCTAATTTGTTATTGCTCTAACTATTATACTGACAATTTTCCTTCCGTCACTCAAATGGCTTTCATCCATATAGTTTTTCTCATTTAATATCTCGATGTTTTGAAAACCAGCATCTCTAATGCTTTTTAAATAATTTTCTTTTGTTAATGCACCATCAATACAACTACACCAGTTATTAGTATTGATATCATCTTTACTAATTTCTTTGGTTGTTATCAGATCAGAAATAACCATTCGACCATTTTGTCCATCTTTTTTCAAGATACGATAAATCTCTTTAAAAGTATTTGTCTTATTAGAGGTTAAATTAATAACACAATTACTTATTACAACATCTACAGAATTGTCTTCAATTGGTATCTTCTCTTCTATGTCTCCTTTTCTAAATTCTACATTTTTATAGTTATTTTTAATTGCAACTTTTCTTGCTTTTTCTAACATTTCATCAGTCATGTCAATTCCAATAACCTTTCCTTCATTACCTACCAATTTAGATGCTAAGAATGCATCAATTCCAGCACCTGAACCTAAATCGACAAGAGTTTCACCTCTTTTTATATCAACAAAATTTAATGGTGCACCACAACCTAATCCAAGAATTGATTCTTCTGGAATTGATTTCAATTCAGTAGTATTATATCCAATAATAGAAGATACTTGTTCTTTAGAAATATTATTTGTATCATCATAACAAATTTCTTGTGGACTGCAACAAGTATTAGAAACATTTCCTTCTAAAGCAATCTTTCCATAGTTTTTCTTTATTTCTTTTTTCAGTATTTCTTTTTGCATATTAATGTTTACAAAGGAAACTATTTAAGTTATCAAGAAGACTATATTACACAAAGTGTAATGAAGGAAACAAAGGGACAAAAAGTAAAGAAATTACCAGTTTATAATGAAGATAGTTGCAGTTTTAATGGATATGATTCTCAAAAACTAATGTCACAGACAGCAAAACTTCGAAACTTAATAACAAAAAGAGGGACATTTGAAATGCTAATTCCTTTATGTTGTACAACTAATCCAGTAAGATATAAACAATTCAGAGAGTTAATGAAAGGTATTAGTAGTAAAACTCTTGCTCGCAGATTAAAAGAACTTGAAAAAGATGGTATACTAGAAAGGCAAGCATATAATGAAATTCCACCAAGAGTAGAATATAGAATGACTAATAAAGGTCAAGAATTAGTAGAATCAATATTAAATTTAATTCAATGGAT
Organism: Nitrososphaerales archaeon TH1177; assembly: GCA_014523515.1. Classification (GTDB taxonomy): domain Archaea; phylum Thermoproteota; class Nitrososphaeria; order Nitrososphaerales; family Nitrososphaeraceae; genus TH1177. Next base: position 8,804 of record JAATVJ010000004.1, read on the forward strand.
GATAAAATGGTCTTAGATATAATATCATAAAAATTAACTTAAATTAAAATTGACTTATGAAGACTATTAAAAATGAGGTTTAAAAGATTTAATCAGTTTTTATATGACTTTCCGAGTTTCCTTTTATATACAAACAATACATTATCTTTAACTCATTTGCTTTCTCGTTCTATGAGTTTTAGTATTATCTACTACAAATTTTTTCTTTTAATATATTTATAGGTAAATTACAATTTCATATGATACACTATTTCTAAATTAATATTGTCTCTATATGAATATCTTTTTTGTTACAATTATAACAATGCTTAATATTATTGAATTTACTTTTTACTAAAATAGTAGCAAACCAATAACATGATTCACAAAATGCAAATTTACAATTGTATTTATCATAATAATTATTATTTATACTAATAATTTGTTTATTAGACACTTTTTTAATATCAACTCCTAGATGTAATATACAAAATTGAACTACGTTAACCTATCCACTATATTTAATATAGACTATATAAAAAGTAGATATAATAAAAATTTTTATATTTTAAACTTTTATGAATAAATTATAAAAGAATTTTTTATTCGTCTCTCTTGTGATCTATCTATTTTTCTCCATAGACATTTGATACAAGAAATAGTTTATTGCTATTACTGTAATAAGTTATACAATTTTCAATTCAATCTCTTACACATTTTCTCATTTTAAAGAATATTGAAATGCTAACCCCGGTAAACAATTGATAGTTATATCAAAAGAAATCAAGAATAAAAATAAAAAACTATAGTTTTTCTATAGATCAATATAATATCTATTATAATTGCTTATAATCTAGCATTTATTATGATTAGGTTACTACACTACAAGTCAAGTCCGAAAAAGTAAAACAAGATTCGCCTCTTTTTACTTTTTCTGGAACTGTAACACTTTTTTATCCCAATGCATTTAATTACTGTCGATGCATTTTAATTAATTTACAATTTTTGCAATAAAAATTCATTCTCTATCAGTTACTTCTTTTCATGACATTTATTATAAGATATATAAGAAAAATTTAAAAAAATTTATAAAATAAACATAAATGATAAATCAATTTTTTATAACGAAAATATTTACAGAAATAATTGTCTAAATTTGTGTTAAAATATTTTTATTTAAATATATTGTATATATATTAAGAAAAAGTTTATGAAAAAATCTCCTTCATTATCAAAAGAATTAGAAGATACAAAACAAGTTAAAATCACTATTGAAAATATAGAATAACAATAAACAAATGAGATCTAAATATAATATAATCTAAAAATATTTAGTCTAAATCTGAAAAAGGTATCACAATAAAAAAATGATATTAACTGATTTATTGTTTTTATTGGTTACAGGTTTGGCATCAATATATCCAGTTAATTGGCTAATAAGGTATTGGGATAAAAAGAAAGGAAGAAATTGAGTAGTAACAAGAAATGAGATGTCAAAATATAACAGATGATAATAGAAGATGTAAAAGAACGGCAAGTAAAATAGCAATAGTAAAACATGCCATTGATGAAAACAGTCAAAATTGAGGATATGTGATGAATGTTTTAATGAAAATGTATAATGATCAATTGTTTAAAGACCATATAATTCAAGTAACAGAGTTGAATAAAAATAAGCATGAGTTCTTTTACTCCTAATACTATTAAATCAAAATCTTGTACTTATTGATATAATACTCAAGTCTATTAGAGTACCTCTGACAATATCTATTTTGAAGTATTTACAAAAAAGAAACATATTTGTCCCAATTGATCAAATAGTTATAATAATAATAACAAGAATCTTCAATAACTACATTACTACCAAACATGGTGTCCAAACCAACTTATTACAATAAAAAAATCATTTCAAAATATAAAACCAAAGATAGATAATTCTTATGAATTGCTTATTGGCTCTTGCAAATATACAAAAACAATATGAGATTTTATCAGACATTATAACTGAATACAATAATAAGTAGGTCCATGGTTCTCAATCGAATATAATTGCAAATAATAATTTACAGTTAATCATTTATTATGAAGTTCCAGAAGGTCAACTAGACGAAGTCAAACAGAAGTTTGGCAACAACTATCGCCGAAATTTGGTTACTTTACAGCAAAGGAATTAGTGTATATTCAAAAGAAAGATTCTACTCTACTAGCAATCTAATCTTCACATATTCCAGGAACAGCAACTTTTTAAATAAATGTGGAGAAATTACTAAACTATTATCATCATCATAATATTTTAAAAGTTCTGATTGTATTTAAGAACTAAAAACTAATTTATTAATCGCTTCCTTGTAATGCTCTATTGACTTTGCATCTAGTTCGAGAGCATGATCAGTCATTTTTCTAAAAACTTATTTAGATGAAAGATCGAAAAGCTGTTTATTACGATAATTTTTCAAGCTATTTTCTATTCTCTCTATGAGCCATTCGACAATTTGCTAGACCTCCAATCGACTAAAAACTAATTGATTTTGATCATCTACATATAGCTTGATGTGAGAGTTTTGATTTAAATATATTTTTTCTGCTAAATCTTTAGGTATACTATCGTTCAAATAATCATCCTTTTTGCCTCTTGTAACACTTCTAATATATGGTTTTTGTGCAAATTCTAATTTAGACATATAAAATCTTTAGTCATTCACCAAGAAAAGAAGTATTCTCGTAGTTCATTTATCTATATAGGATCTATATTTTTCATGGAGTCCGAATATGTTTTTCATCTCAAACAGTATAACATTCTCACTACGCACCAACTAAACTATTTAGCCCAATTTTTTCTTTAAACGTTGCAGAAAAATTTGATTTGGCTAATGGTCTGAGATAGCTGTTATAACCGAATTAGGCCATCTGTTAATAATAATCCTACCAAGTTCTTAATATTATATTACTCATTAAACCCTCTCAAAACTACTTGTAATTTATATTATCAGCAATATGTTATAATGTAAAGTTAAAAATAATATATTAATTCAACTTAAAATTAGTTAATTAAATTTATAATATGATAATAATTTGACCTATTAGATTAAGATGTCTTCTGCTATTTCATTTATTGATGTTTTTATGGTTATTGTCATCACTTTATTTCTGGAAAGACCTCCTTCATTGGTTTTGCAATCGTAATGCTAATTTAATAATTAGAAAAATCAAATAAGTATAGATCGATACAAGATCCGCATTTAATTTTATAATCTTCTTTAATTTGATAAAAGATGAGAAAAAAGCAATATTTTATACAAAGACTTTAATTTTGCTTTTTTATTATTCTGTTCTTTCAATTTCTATTGAATGACTTATAATAGCTTTTGATCCAAGAGGATGTTCTGTTAGATGATTTACTGCTGCTTCTATTGCATCTGTTATTTCTTTATGAGATGAAGAATAATTATTAACTCCAGTCATAGATATTAAATTTCTTTCTTTAATCTTGAACGACATAAAATTAAAAATGATTTAAATTGTAAAAATGTTATATGATATTTTTTAGACAATTTATTTTGTTTTTGATATTAATTCTTTATAAAATATTTTCTTATTTTACCTTACTTTATTCTTTACTAAATCTACTATAAACATCATCTAACTGCTGTCCTTACTCCATGACCAAAGTAATATTTTTATTATCTGTTTTTACTTTTTCGATTACATTAATATCAATAATTCAACTATATGTTTATTAAAATTAATGATTATGATTATGATTATTTATATTTATATATGAAATAGATACATGTGTGTTACAATAATCCATGTTATTTTAAACTAGACTTGCTTGCTAAACAAAAAAATCTAGATTATGCTAGACAAAACCATTACAATAATCATATATAGTCTTTGTATAAATAAAATACTCTCTATAGATAACTATATTGTATATTAACTAAATTTAAGTAACAAAATTACTAAAAAATATATAATTGAAAAAAAGAAATAGAACTTTCTTTGAATATTGGAACAGCATTACCCACTATGAATTAAAAATTCTGAAATCAATAGAAGGACAAAATAAAGTTATTGGACAAAACTCCTCAATTTCTTTATCTAGGTCAGGTAGAAGCAAAAGAGACCTTTCTTTATTGAAAAAAATTATTTCATATACTTTTTCAGGCTTTTCAATTATTTTTATAGGATATCTGCTACTAGATATATTAAATAATTATCCTCCACCAGAAATAGGGATTACTCCATAAATTAATGAGGAGTATATTATACAAATAATAAAGAATTATTCTCATTTCTAAAATAGTATTTGTTATTATTGTTACAATTATTGTCATAGCCTAATCAATTGCAAGAAAATCCAATCCCATACAGTATTTGAAGTCATATATTAGATCTTTTGCGTAATACGGAAGGAATCAAAATATTCTGAAAATTAAATTAATTTTTGTAAATTCTATAAATTTAATAACATTATTCTCTTTTATCTTAGATCAAATATGTAATATTTTAAATGGTTACTAATTATCTATTAGATCTATTTTCTATATATAGTAAGCATGTTTACTAATAGAAAAATAATCCCTATCTTTTTATGATATAATCTTTGTTATATTTTTACAATGAAAAACATATCACTTGCCCTAACTTTAGGGATTCTTTTAATAAGTTCTGCAGTACTTGTGTCTATTCCTAAAGATATAATTGCACAACAAGAGGAAGACGTAGATTACACAATGACGAAAGAAGAAATCCAAGCAAAAGTAACAGAATTCAAGACAAAACATCCTAAATTTGCTGCTATTGTTGAGGAAATACCCAATCTAGACTTGAAAGAGACTGTTAAAGGTTATCTTGCTGCTGGAGCTGTACAAAAAATGTTAAAATACCATGCTAAAAATCTAGTTGAGGAAAAAGTAACCAATCAAACCAGTAGTTCACCAATGGCAGAAACAATGACAGAAGAACAAATACAAGCAAAAGTAACAGATTTCAACACAAAACATCCAAAGTTTGCTACGGTAGTTGAAGGCATATCCAACCTAGACTTAAAAGAAACTGTCAAAGGTTATTTCGGTGCAGAAGTTTTACAAAAATTGTTCAAACATCACGCTAAAAACCTAGTTGAAGAACAAGTAGCTGCAACTCAGTAGATAATTCTAAAATATCAAAATATATTATCTAAAATTTTTTTTATTTTTAAAATATAATAATAATGAGAAAATACATCTTGTAAAATTATATTTGGAACCTATAGTAATTCCTTATTCTCAAGCTACAGGTTTCAAATTCCTTGCTAATGAATATATGGTTGGTGCTCTAGCAAGAATGAATTTAAGCAGGGACAAGTTATCCAAGGAATCTAAGAAAGATTTATCATCTCAATATCTAAGTTTATTTCCTTCAAATAATATATATCATAATAATTTAGCTCAGACAATAGAAATATTACATTGCGTAGATCATTCTATTCAACTTTTAGAAGAAAATGACTTTAAACCTGAATCACCTTCTCCTCCTAAAATAACGTTTAAAGGCGAAGGAAGAAGAGGTGTAGGAGTTATAGAAGCGCCAAGAGGAACATTATATCATCATTTAGAGATAAATAAAGATTCAAAGGTAACACATGCTAATTTTGTTATTCCTAC
>JAATVJ010000048.1 GCA_014523515.1 Nitrososphaerales archaeon TH1177
AGTCCTGAACAAGTTGATGAAATTATCTCAGAAATTGAGAGTTTAAATTTAGAGGCAACATTATATGACTCTCATGGTTATGGACACTCTAAACAAAAGATAAGGTCAGGAAAATCCGGAGGATATACTGCCACGATATCGACGAGTCGTAAAACTATAGTAACTATAGCAGAATCTGACATTCTAGAAGAGTTAATCAAAAAACTCAAACACTTAAATGATAAGAGTGAGAAAAAAATGGGTGTAATCTCTATTCAACCAGTTGATACCTTAGTACATCTATAATACATCACAGATCATCACATATATTTTTGAATCAACTTTTTACTACTTTTCTTCTAAACTTGCATTAATAGATATAATCATCGGATCGATTCAAAACCTTGCTTTTAAAATTTAGAATCTCTTTGGAGAGAGGGGGAGAGGTATTGGTAAAATTCAAGTTTGTTGGTAAAATCAGTAAGATGGAAAATAATAAAGTCACTTGGATTCCCAAAGAATTTCATGATCAAATTATAGATTTGGAAGGGAAGCAAGTAAGAATAATAATTTACAATAAAATTTAGAAGACTTTAACAATAAACGGAATTCTATTTTATTAATAGGCAATCAATCAAAAATCATCTAAAGTCTAAAAGCAAAAATATTTAGTTTCCCTATTTAGAGAAGTACAACAATAAAAAATGAATACAACAGAATTTAAAAATATTCCAATTGATAAAATCATTCAACCAGATTGGGATATTAGAAGAGACACAAAAAGTGATGACGATTCAGATAATAACAATTTCGCTGGTTTGGTCCAATCCATAAAAAAAGATGGTATAATTTCGCCAATAATGGTATCAAAAACCACTACATCTGATCAATATGAAATAGTTGCAGGTCGTAGAAGATTCAAAGCATGTAAAATGCTTGGATTAAAGGAAATTCCTAAATTAATAAGATTTGTTAACGAAAGTATATCAATATCTTTGTCGCGTAATAACAAATTCTAACTATAATAATTAATTTAATTTAGCTTAAATGATAATATTTGTCTATAATTATAAATATTTTATAACAAAATAAAAAAGTAGAACCCTACATATAATGAATAAGCGTTAGTCCTATTTCTTATAATATATTTATGAATTTATACATCCTATTTTATTTATTGTAGAAGTTCTTGTTTCTTCTTTCTGCCTGATCTATGGCCTAAATACATAATACCAAATCCTGCAATAACTATTATCAATCCAATCAATCCTATTAATATTACAGGTATTGGTATTGTCGATGTAATCCAAAGAATACCGAATAAAACAATTATTATTCCAAAAAAATATCCTACTATTTTACTTGCCCATCCCATGTCTAAATGTCTAATATTTGGATTTTAAGGCTTTAGTTCAATTTAGAAAATTAATTTTAGTAGTAAATTCTAGTTACTGATTTTTCTTATCTTCTTTTATTTTATCTTTTTCTATAATATTTGGTTTATATCTTATAATCTTCTATCTTAGCTTCTAAATCAGTAATTATATTTTATTATTAAAATATTAGTATTATATTTAATCTTAAATTTTAAGAATTAATTGAATCAATTTAGGTCAAGTACAAATAAACTTCATATATTAACAATGATAACAGAAGAAATTATTGACTTTTAAAAAATTAGGATAGACTTGGAATTTTTCATTTATTTAGCTCATAAAAAATAACAATTCTATTTAGATTCTAAAAAATTTTTTCACTATTATAATATGAAAAAATATTTATGATTAGAAATTAAAAATCATAGAATTTAATTTCTTTATAATTATGATAAAATGAGTAATATGTTTACAATATTGTGACCTTCGAGACGAAGCCAAAAACAATAATAAATTATCTTTACTATATGTATTTGTACTCGCTATAAGAATATTATTACTGATCTACTTTTTTATACAATTCAAATAACTCTCAATTATATCTTTATAGAATCTTTGTGTGAGTTCTATTGATTTCATAAATGTATTCAAATTTTTAGTCATTATATTATCTATCAATATTAGTGGGTCATCTCTATTGTTAATTAAACTATCGTACATATTTTTATCATCAAATTGATAATCTGTAAATCTTTCAGGACTAGTAAAACTATTCCACGATGAATTGAAAATATCTTGTAATATCTGAGAATATACTGAATTACAAGTATTTAACATATCCTTGTGAAGTTCTAGATAATAGTTTGTGATCTCTTTTGCTTTTCGAGTAGTTTGTTCTTGTTTGAGGTTTTCATTCTCATTGTCATCTGCTAATTTCATATCTCTTTGATTTCTGTCTTGGTAGATTATAGGCTGTGGCAATTTTTGTTGTACTTGTCGTTCTTCTACTTCCTTGTTTTCTTTTTTTGGATATTCTTTTTCAATCTTCTTTGTCTTCCTTGATTTGTTGTGCTTTAAGATTTGTTTAGATGACACTGCAAAAATTATATACCGTCTTACTTAAAAAAATGAGGATAAAAATATATTAACTATTACTTAAAAAAAACAAACTATATAAAAAGAGGAATTTATTTAGTATAGTGAATATATATACAACTTTAAATGTAAAAGATTCTTGACAGAGGAATAAAAACTAGATACTGCTGTTAAAGGAAATGCTATTTGCAGATTTATACTAAAACCAAGCAAACAAGAATTTTTGTAATTATTAAACATTATTTATTAATTAATTTGTGATAATAGATATATAATTATAATTAAAATATATTATGACAAATAATTTTAATTTTTATATGTTATATTTATATAATTTGTAAACCTTTAGGCTTATAAAATATAAAAGAGAATAAACTAGTATGATATCAAATGAAAAAATTAATATTTTAGGAGTTGCTTCTAGTATGCGAAAAGAATCTAATAGCACTAGAGCATTAAAATTAATACTTGATATAATAAAGACAAATTATGATGCAGAAATTCAAATTTTAGATTTAAG
>JAATVJ010000382.1 GCA_014523515.1 Nitrososphaerales archaeon TH1177
AAGAAATTACTACTGACCTAACTCTTAGTCAAATTTGTTTAATAATGGATAAAATGGATCATCCTTGTATATTATATCAAGATTCAATAGTTACTTCTTGGGATATATGCCTTATCTTGCTTTCAGAAAAGTTAACAGAATCTTCTGGTAAAAGTTATCTACAAAAAAAAATATGTCCACATTGTGGAAAAGAAATAGATTAACAAGTTCTCTATCTAATTTCTAGGAATATAATGTCTTTCTTTATCTGACAGTTTTAGCATTCTTTATATTTCTATATTACTATTCAATAATTTTAATTCTTATTGAAGTTTTTTTTTGTTCCTCCTTTTTGTGATGAAGGGTTAGCAAAGGAAGTAGACTCATAAGCATGTATAGAGGTTATAGTTGGACTCGCTCCAAGTATTCCAATTAATATGACTATTACAAATAATATAGATATTCTTTCTTTACCAGACACAAGTAAATTAGATAAAATACCATCTAATAAGATACCTCTTATAGAAATAATTTTTGGTTATTGTATATTAAGATAACACCAATTTATTGGCTATATTTAATCTAAATTTATCTAATTATAACTAATAATTATGTAACTGTGATACTCTGTAAAAAGTTATAAAATGATACTTTTAATATGATTTCCTTTATCAAATACAAGGAACAACGAAATAATTAATTAATGCTAGTGCTTTAGGACATTCGATTTTAACTATAGATCCTAATGATTTTTATTTCTAAGTATATCATTATAAAAATACTATTTTCTTTCTAAGCAGAATTAAGATAAACAAACCTACAGGATATTTTTTAAAATACAGGTGAGCCAGAGAAAACTATGGACACATCAGGAGAAATATCTATAGAGATGCCAAAATAAGAGTCTATTGTAGAGATACTACTATCTTGTATTTAGCTTTTTTTATTTTTCAAATGACAATATTTAAAAGGTTTAAAAGCAAAAGAAGAATGTATGAAACAAATCTATTTCCTTATTACTTTACTTACAACTCTTACAATAGGTATATTATCTGTTAATTCAGTAGGAATTGCTTTTGCTTTAGAAAAAAATGAAACCTCAGAAATCGATGATTCACCTTTAATTACAACTGCAGAAATAGATGAAGGATTAGAAAATAATACATCATCACAAATGGCTAATAATACATCTATAATTGAATAGACAATTATATAATAAATTTAAGATATCATAAAATATTCTATACTATAAGACACCTATTGAATTTAGTCCATAGAGATTAATACCGATATCGGTGCTAAAATAAAGTCTACTGTTATAGTAATAAAGAAGATAATATTTAAATTAAATAGATTAAAAGTTAATACTATTTAACGATAAAAATATAAAAATTTTTTTATTGTTATTGAATACAAAAAATAATAATTTGATTGATGAAATAGGTATATAGAAATGTGAATTTGATTATTTACTGTCTATTATTTTGCTTTGTCATGTGTTCACCAATTTGTTGTAATTCTCTTACAAATGTATTATAGTCATAGTTTTGGGTATGTAAAACATTGCTCCAAAAGGATGTTTGTCCAACAATAACTGCAAGTTCATTTAATTCTTCTTCAGTTGCACCAAACATTTTAGCAACTACCTTATGATATGTTTGGCAATATGGACACTTTGTAGAAGCTGCTGCAGCTAACATCATCATCTCTCTATATTTCTCTGGAATTAGAGATTTCCCCATTTGATATTTCTTAAACAATGGCCACATTTGTGGAAGAATATCTTTTGGTGTATTTTTCATAAATCCTGGTAACATACCAAAAGTATTTTCTATGTCTTTAACTGTTTCTTCATAACTCATGGTATTAAATTAAAAGAAGTTTTAATAAAACGTTATGGGTCTGTTCTCTATATATATAAGATGACTAATCAATCTCTATTCTCAATATAAGGACATTCACACCTTAATCTATTTTCTTAACACAGCCATTGTATGTGTCAGATACATATAGATTATCTTTACTGCGTATATCAACTCCAGATGGTGAAAGAACTCAGCTTGGTATAATAACAGATTACCGATGAATATGTTTATCTATATCATTTATTTATTAAAAATTAATGAGAAGTACAATACTAGTAAGTATTTTAGCTTTAGTATTTGCTGTTTTGATTTCACCTAATTTTATTGATAATTCACAAGGACAGATAACAGGTGATCTTCCTCTCGATAAATCAATAGAAAGGGAGGGAATTTCTCTTCATTTTCCATCTGATTGGAAAGAGTTAGCTATTGAAAATGAAAATCAGCTAATTAGAATTTCATCTTCAGATGGATATTCGTTTATTACTATCAATAGGTATGATTCAGGATCTATAAGTGAAGTTTTAACAAAAAGAGTGAACGAATTTGTAAAATATTTACCAGGAATTGAATTTTATAATATAGAAGTTAACTCAAATCCATTGGAATTTAAGAATATTCAATCTCAATACATCATACAAGCTGGCTCTATTGAAGAGGATAATAATTTGAAACTTTTGCATTATGAAAAAGGATATATGATGGATGATCATCCTTTAATGATTACCCTTTATTATGCGGGCTTGGATGAATCTTATTATAATAACAGTGCCATCGCGGATAGTATTATCGAATCGCTAAAGATTGATCCTCAAGCATTTGGATAATTATTATTAATGAAATAGTCATATAAGTTTAGTTGATAATGGATGTAGTCCATCCAATAGAAATTTGACGAGACCTGAAGAAGTTGCAAAGAAGATTTACGATATGATATTTAATCAAAAAGGTTACTATAATTGGAAATCAGTAGAATATTATAATTAATAATTAATGAATATTTAATATTATGTTACTAAAATATTCTTGAGTTTAATATTTAAAGCGGTCCTAAAATAAGAGTCTAAGATATGCTAATAAAGAAAATATAATATTTAAGATTTACTTTATATCGCAATAATGATAATAAAATAGAATTTTATTACTTTAATTGCTTTTTTATAGTATTTGTAAATTCCTTTTTATCAACAGGTTTCCTCATTATTTGTTCTTTTGATATACTAGAAAATATCATTAGAAAAAACTTTATAATGATTAAATGAGACAAAAAAATTAAAAAATTAAAATTGACGAGATTGTTGTTGTTGTCTTGATAGATCTGTTAATCCTTGAAACAATTCTTCTTTGTCAAGACCATCAGTTAAATCAATTCTAGCATTTTGCTTTATATTATCCAAAATAACATCAGCAAAATTATCTAATTTGTCGATATCTTTTATACCTGTTATTTCTGACAATTGTTTTAGCAAATCATAACGATTTACATTATCTTGTGTTGTTTTAAATTTTTGTTTATCATTGTCATCAAATTGGTCAGTAATATCTCTAGGTAAAGCAGTTAAAAGACCTGAAGCAGCCTTAGGAGTAGATTTTTTAAGAAACATTTTGGTTGCACCATTAACTGCCATACTAGCTATGTTTGGATCTATTCCAAACGATTGTGCCAGCATTCCAATCATGTTTTGCATAATTTACAATAGTCATTGTTATAGATAAATTTTTCCAAAAGTTTTAAAATTATTGAATTTATTATAAAGATTTACAAAAATAAATTATATAAAAACAGCACAATTGATTATGTAAAAAATGAGATAAAATAATAGAATAACTGGAGAGTGTGGCACATAAAGTATTTATGATAAAAGTAATGTAGGTCTGGAAGATATGAATTTAAATCTGTAACAGATATCACTGTCACACGCTAAAAATATTCTGAATTCTGAACTCCGAGAATGTATTATCTTTTATTCTGTGCTTTGTTACAAAACGACATTTTCGTTATTTTTGATTAAAAAAATAATTCTACTATTATATATAGAGAAGATTTTCATATCCTCAGAGCCTGTAAATAAAAGATATCTAACTATATTGTCTTGATTTACAATGTAGATGGCCTCTTATCTAACAATATTATTTGATAAAGGAGAGATAAAGAGTACTCCCCATGTTGTTGATTTGAATTTGACTGGTGCGTATACAATTAACATATC
>JAATVJ010000383.1 GCA_014523515.1 Nitrososphaerales archaeon TH1177
AAAAATTAAAAAAGAAAAATTATTTTGAAAGTTATTTTTTCTTGCATTTAAAACCGTCTTCATCTAAAGGACGAGGAGAATCATCATTATCAACAAATTTCCAACTATTAGCATACTTGACAGATTCTAATTCACAAGCAGACACCTTTGTTATGACATCATCTACGTTGGCTGACATCAGGGTATTTCTAAAATTTGCATGTCCTAAACCAAGTGCATGCCCGATTTCATGTTTTGCAACATGTTCCAAAGTATGAGTATCTAACGTGACACCATATGATTTTTTAGAGATTGAAATTTCTACAAAACTAATAAATCCATTATAATCGAAATATGTTACCGCTTTACCAACCTTCGCTCCTTTGCCTTTTTTAAATTTAATTTCAATATCTGCCTCAAATTCATCTTTTACATATTCGAATTTTACTGCCCCATCAAGTAATTTTTCCCAATCATTAATAGCTAGTTTTACAATTTTGGCTAAATCTGATCCCCCATTATTAATAGAAAATGTCAGTATTCCATCGTCTAAAGAATCTCCCCATGTACAACACAATTCAATTATGTTCTTTGATTTGGAATCTTTTTTTTTGGCAAACGCCAAATTAGTATCAAATACTACCATTGTCATAAGAAGGAGGAATAGTGATATAGTTGCAGCAATGTAAATTTTCAAATTAATTCTACCTCAAATTATTTAAGCTGTAACGATCTGTCAAACAATATTGTCGCTTTATTTTTTCTCCTATTAATATTCCTGTATTTAATAAAACTATAATTTAGGCCTCTTCTATTTTTACATAAAATTATACTTATATAATGTTGCATAGGCTATAAATTGCATATCTTATATATAATTTGATTATAAATAAAATATACATATTTATTCTATTATTTTGTATTAGAATAATATTATAGATTTTTTCTTTCATTTATGATTTATTGGATAAAATAATTAACTTTCAAATATATTAGATAGATATACTGCTTTCGTTATAAAAGGAATTTATGCAATGTTTTTTTCTGTAGATATTCTTTTCTTATATAGAATATTCAAAATTTAACTGGTCTCACTTTATAGAAGGAGGGATCAAATCTCGTCGAATCCTTCATTCTTTTACAAATAGTACCAATCTCACTATTAGATTTCAAAATTCTGTTTTGTCTTGATGGATTTATAAATAAATGATTACAAAAAGTAAAGATTAATTCCTCGTTTATGTTATTATTGCTTCATACATTCTCCTAAAAATAGGATCGGAACCCAGAGTTCAATGGGCACTGCGGGATGTGAAACAAATTTGAACTGAAAAGAGGATTTCAAATTTATTATTAACATCAACTACTATAATTGAAATGGCTTAAGAACAGTTAGCATAGATTATTCATTTTTTTTTCAATAACCAAAAAAAATTTCATTCATCTATAAAATAATGATTCATAATGAAAATAAATTATTGCTATTTATATCAAGTTATTCTTTTTTTAGTTCGATATTTCAAATTTATATCTGCTATAATGCTTACCAATTATTATATACTCATACTATAATCAAATAATATAATCATAGACCTCATAGAACTGCTTGAAGAATAAAACACTATGACTATTTGAAAATTTTATTAATCTAAAAAGTGAATCCATTTAGTTAATGGGATCAAGCAGATATGAACCTTAGATAAAGTTGATTTTTTGGTTTTTTATCTTTTAGAGCATTAGTAATAAGTTATATAGTAATATTAGTCAAGAATTAAAAAAAAAGGAAAAGTTACATTTAGAAGTTATTCTTATTCTGTATGTCCAGCTTCTGCTGTATTAGTAGCTGCCTACTCGGTACTTTCAGAATGTTCTTCATGCTCACCTTTGGTTACTTCATTTATACCTATTACAACCGTTGCACTTGGTGGAAATTCTATATCTTCATCTGAAGGATTAGATAGAGCAATATCTGTAATTGTTGTTACATTTCCGCCTGGAATCAAATCAACGTGATATAGACATTGTTCTCCAGGGTTTGATAGACTGGGGATATTTTCAAGAGTTGCTGCTGTCATATTGGGAGCTGAACCAATTAAAACTTGAATTTGAGAAGTACTATCGTCTTCACAGGGAGCTTTTAAAGCAACATGTCCATTCATTATATGATATGGTGTAGAATCATAAAGATGTATGAAATCTGTTGCTGGAATAATTCTATCCTGTAATAATACTGTAACTGAATCTCTTA
>JAATVJ010000384.1 GCA_014523515.1 Nitrososphaerales archaeon TH1177
ATTGAACCGCCAATCATACCTGCTATTCCAATCATGACTACATCTAGCAAACCCAATGAACGAACGAGTTTATGTTGATGCGGATGGATAGGGCTTTCTGGCTCCCTAATATCGGACATCTAGTGGGTCTCTAGTAATATCCACTATCAAATATATGTATCATCGGACAAAATTTGAGCTCATACCAAACCAAATTAAAGTAATGAGAGAATATAATGATTTAGAAAATTTTTACCATGATATTTTCTAAAAATAAAACTTGAAAATATAAGTATAATGAAGATAGAGAATTTGATATGGAAAGAAATGAAAAAGAAAAAAATAAAGAAATATCAATATTTCATGAAAAAAATATGATAGAAAATTTAAAAAAATATTATAATATTGATGACCACTTTGACTTAGTAAAATTTATTAAAAAAAATGTTACAAATACTAATCATTAGTCTTTAATAAATATCATAAAGTGAATTAAATGTATTATCATACCGGAAATAAGGATGAAAACAGATAATACTAAAACTATGATTTTATACTTTTAGTATATATTACAACAAATGTTTGATACTATCAATATAAAAATTTTAGAATTGAAAAAACTGAATAATTGATTTTTATGTAGTTAGATATTTTACATGTAATATACAAATTTTTATACTAGGAAAATAAGGTCAGAATAATTAATCATAGAATGATGAATGTTAATGGTTGAACCATTAGAACGTCCACTGTCATCGTATATTCATACTCAATTTGTCACTGCTGATGAAAATTCTTCTGTCGCTGAAGCAGTTAAAATATTACAACCTAAAAATGTAGAAATTATTCTAGTAACCTCATCATCATCAAATGGAAAATATGTTGGAATTGTAACAGATAGCGATATTTTAGAAAAGGTTGTTATGAAAGGAGAGGATTCTGATTTAGTATTTCTCAAATCAATAATGACATCTCCAATAATAACATTACCTAGTTCATCTACCGTAAGACAAGCTATTCAATTAATGCGTGCTCACAAAATAAAACATCTCCCTGTTACTGATAGTACAAATAATAATAATAAGGAAGAAAAAATTATTGGTACAGTAACCCAAGAATATCTTGCAGAAGTAATTCGTATCGCAGTTATTGAAAAAACCTTTAGAGGTTATAGGAAAGTAATAAGAGAGCATTACAAACCAATTTTTGCAAATGTAGCTATTATAATGCAATTTGGTGGATTACTAATGATTATACCTGCACTATTAGGTACAATTTTAGGTGAATGGCAATCTTCAATTGGGATTTATTTTGCGTTTGTAGGAATGTCGTTAACAGGCTATATTATGAATTCGTTGGGAGAGAAAAGTCCACTCAACCTAAAACAATCATCTATTGTTGTTGTATTAAGTTTTGTATTGTTGAGTCTATTTGGTAGCTTACCGTATATGTATGTCAATCCGTTTTGGAATGGAATTGATTTATTTTCTCTTTTTGCAAGTTCTTTCTTGGAAAGCTCCTCTGGTTTTACAACAACAGGTATTTCTACAATAATACATCCTGAAAATTTACCTGATAGTTTTTCATTTTACAGGTCCTACACTTTGTGGGTTGGCGGATTAAGTTTTGTATATTTGGTTATGGCTTTGTACTATCCAGAAACAAAATTAGCAGGAATGAAAAACTTGATGAGCAGCGGAATATTAAGATTCAAACAATTACTTACTACTATTAGCGTTATTTTTGTAATATATGCAGTGATTGTTGTTTTATTGTTATTTATTTTTGGACATATAGGCTTGCTTAATTCCATATCGTTATCTTTTGCTGCACTAACTAGTGGTGGATTTGTACCTGCTGCTACTATTCTAACTTTAGAGAATCCATTTTCATTAATTGTAATTATAGGTGGAATGATAATTGCAGCCTTACCTTTTGCATTTCATTTCGGTATTTTCAGTAGAGAGGTAGAAGCAACAAAGGAAATTAAGGAAATTTCAATATATTTAATATTTTTAATTTTAAGTATTTTTTTATTTATGTTTATAGAGAGCACCTTTTCAGGAAATGAATGGCTTTCTTCTGTGTTTCATGTAGTTAGCGCCTCAACAACTACTGGCTTCCAATTTATTGATTTATCTCTTTTATCTGTTAATGGTAAAATTTTGTTAATCGTACTCATGCTAATAGGAGGAACTGCATTTTCTACTGCAGGAGGAATAAAAATAGCCAGACTATTACTAATTTTTCAAAAATTACTTTATAGAAAAAATTATGCAACAATGTTTAACGACAAAAATCATTTGCCTTCATTCATATCAGCAACTGCAATTCAATTTCGTAAAAGAATTAAACAACAAAATTCTAAACCTTATACTTTAGAAGAAAGTAAAAAACAAACAAAAATTATTATAGATAAGAATAAATTTTATATTCTCTCTGATAAAGCCTTTAGAGAAGCAATATTTGTTGTTGTTCTTTATATTTTGTTTACCATTATAACTGCAATATGTATATATTATATAGGGAATAATAGTAGTAGAAGTTTTATTGATACAGTATTTGAAACAGCTTCTACTATTTCTTATACTGGTTTATCAATAGGAATAACAACTATGGATTTGGATTCAATATCTAAATTAATATTATCTTTTAATATGATAATGGGGCGATTCGAAATAATAGCTATACTCTATATTTTCATTTCAAAGTTGAGGAGATAATAAAAAATACAAATCAAACTTGGTAATTATAACAGAAGACTTTTTCCTATCAGATTGACAAATTTCAAAAGAAGGCCAATACTGGTTATATCCTAAAATGATTAAGGCAATCAAAAAGATTGTTGCAAATTATATTATTCTTGTCTTTTTATCCTATGAAATTTTCAAATTTAATGATTTATGGATAAATTTGGATGAATAGCTAACTTGTGTCAAATGGCTATTTAATTTATTATTACTATCAAATACAGTGAACCCGAGAAAAGTACGGGCCCGTCGGGAGTTGAATAGACACGGTTTCAGTGTTCAATATCATAAATAGAATCAACAACTATTCAGGTACAAGACCTACAATTTTGACAATTCTCATTTACTATAAATTAGAAGTAAATCTAAATAAAAAAAATTATTATTGATGTATTACATTAGCCTATTAAGCCATGTGTAATACAATTCCATTTACTTATTTCCATACCAAAATCACATTTTATTACTGCTTCTTTAGTGTTAATTTTGTTAGTTGAATCTATTGATTTTTGAATCTCACTTTTGATTTTTTCATTTATTGTTGTTTTATCTGCAAAGGGGTTTGCTAAGCCTAGAGATTTAGATGAATCTGATGATTTCCCTTTTTGTACAATAACATATCCAATAAATGGAGATTTGTCGTAGTCATTTATGATTGTAGAAGTTATCAAATCCTTTGATTCTTTAATAGATGAAACACTTCCTAAAATGTTGTATGTAGTATCAAAACTTCCAATATGAGAGGAACCAGAAGATAATGCATAAGAGTTTGAACTATGTTTTGTTATGTGTAATGAGGAGGATGATTTTGACTGAGTTTCAGTTGTCTGTGAGAATGATTCTGTTAGTCCTAGAAAGGGAATACTGCTTATAGTCAAGATACTTAAACCTACTCCTATCAGCACTGTAAGTAGAATTGAAATATTATTTCCTACCATTGCAATTGCTAACTTTTAATATTATTTAAATTTTATCAGAAAATAAATATTTTAACCTTAATTAGGGTATTCATAGATTTTTAGAAATATCCTATTACAAAGGTAATATTAATTATATAAATAAAAAGTTAAATGGATTTATCTTTTTTATGATCTATATTTATGGACAGTAATCACTTCCATCGGGTAAAACCATACAGTCTTCTTCTATATTTACTTCTGTAGCATCAAGAATGGTATTATTTGGATTACTTATGGCTGTATCATTTCTTATAATAGCAGTATTATTTCCTTCCATTTTCTCAAAACCTTCAATTGTCTCTGCACCAGGATCAGATGTTTCTGTTGTTTGTGCAATTGCAAAATTAATTCCATTTGTATATCCTACAAAAAGGAAAAAAAATGCAGCACCAACTGATAATAAAATTTCTATATTAGTCTTTTTTATCATTATCAATAGAATATAAGGTTATTATAAAAATATTTCCAAAAAATAAGAGTATATTGTAGATATATTGCTAATTTGTATTTAGCTTTTAATATTAGAAACTTAAATAATTCAATCAATTTATAAAAAAAGACAAAATATATACTAAAATTTATAGTACTGCTTCTCGTAATTGTTTTAGTTTTACTATTTGTTGTTGATGCATTTGTTCTTGAGAAATGCTTAATTGGCCATGTTGTTGTTTATTTTGTTGAGATAAGGATTCAGTCAAATTAATTACTATAATCTAATCTCCACCATGAATTGGATTATCTACAATTAGATTTAATCCATTCTCAATTTCTTTAATATTTGTAGTAATATTGGATATAATGTTTAATGCATTATCTTTTTCTCCAGAGTTAATTGCTTGAACGACATCTTCTAAACTCTTTTCTGTATTGTCTAAGATATTGGATAGTTGCATATAGACATCAGATTCTTCTTCACTATTTGTTATAACCTGAGCAAACACATCTGATTTAAAGATAAAATTGCCACCAGCTAAAATAAATACACTAACTATACAAATGACCAAAATTTTGATATTTATCATTAAATTATATTTGAATAATATTATATAAAATTTTTATTTTGCAATAACTTTTAAATCTTTTTAATTTATAATTTCAAAAGCTATTATAAAATCCAAAGGTATTGTTATATATATTCTGATTAGATAAAGAATACAAAATCTATTAATCGGGTTCACCTATATATTCATCAAGTTGGTCGGGAGTAATACCGATAAAGGTGCAAAAATAAAGAGTCTAATATTGTAGAGATACAACTATCTTGTATTTAGCTTTTATTATTAGAAACTTATATTATTTTAGAAAATAAATTAGGCAGTAGTTTATTCTTTAACCTTGCCAAAAAATAATTTTACTTTATCTGTAAACATATAGTAAATTATTACACCATAAATTATTACTGAAATAATATGTATCAAATCCTGACTGCCTAGAAGAGAAATAATAGCAAATATTATTGCAATTATGCTTATCATGAGTGTAATTATAGGAGCCCATCCTTTCCCTTTTAAAAGACCCCATGACACAACTAAACTGGCTATCCCCAATCCTACTAATGTCAAACCACCTATTGTAATAAGTAATCCTAATGCACTGGTTGAATAATCAGAATCTTAAAGGGCCTATAAACAAAGGGGTAATTCCAGTAAATAGGAGTATTAATCCACCAATTATCATAAGAACAGCAATTATAGTAATTCCAGTTGGACGATGTTGAGTCACATAACAACAAAGTTTTTGTTGAATTTAATTATTACTTGAGAAATGTAATTAATGTCAATTCAAAAGGTAAAAAATTGTTTTTTTATTGTTATACTCTTTAAATTAGCTCTAACACAATAATGTAATAGCAGAAATAGGATCTTCCATGTGAGGATTCTACTGATTTCTATTACAGAATGGTAATCTTTTATTTATCTGATTTTACGACTCTTGAACCTGCAAATCTATTTTTCAGTTGTATAATATTCTCTGCACATTTTGTTGAAAATTAAATTTTTCTCATTTCTTTATGAAAATCTAAAGTATATAGAATTATGCTGTATCTTTAAAAAGGTTATATATTAGTTCTAAAATAGTTTGATTAATGAAATCTTATAATATTGGAATATTTGGAACATTTACAATTATACTTTTATCAATGATGGTAGTGATATCATTTGTAGCTTTATCTAACCATCAAAATATTTATGCACAATCAACAACAAATAATGATAATTCAACAATTTCTACATTAGACGATTTAGTAAAGAAATTAGTTACTGGTGTTAAACTTGAAAATATCATTACTGTTCCTAAAGAAGTCCACGTAGGTGATACGTTCGAGGTAAATGCTACTGTAGTAAATACATTACCATTAAATATTACTTTTATTGCAGGTAATTGCAATTCTGATTTTTCTACAAACTTAAATAATATAGTAGAAGAAATAATGGTTCCACAATGTATGAATAGAGTTTTACCAACAGTACTTGAATCAGGAGATAAAACCACAGTTCAGGAACCTACTGGAGCAGGGAAGCAATATAAAGCAGTAGCAGAAGGTGAAGCAAACGGAAATGCTGTTTTGTTATATAGTATAGAAGTCAAACCTGAAGACACGTCGCTAACAACATTATTGAATAGCCAAGTAGTTAAACCATTTAGTTTTACTATACTTCAATAAACTTTTATTTTATGAGACTTATTGTTTAAAGGAAGCTAAAATTACATTTTTGCTAATTAACATTCTCTATAATATGAGAATCTTTTCTTCTATAATTCTTTAAATATTTGTCATTTGGCTTGATAATTTAACGATCGGGTTCAACTACATGTTTAACAGACAGTCGGGAGTTGAATAGTCATAGTTTCAGTGTTCAATAACAGTTTGATTGATAGAAAGAATATATAGAATAAAAGATTAATTAATTTATTAAAATTATAATAATTTTATTAGCATAAATATAACTCAAGAATCATTCTATAGTAGAAGTAGTACTAGAAACCAAAATTTATTATTGACTTTGAAAAATGGTTAATAGATGAATTGAATATTAATAATCGTCATCCTCCACTTTGGATATTAATTTATGGCCTTGTAATAATAGCATTCGGTATATTTTTGTTTACAATAGGGTCTGGTATAAGAATATTTCTTATCTCTATAGTAATTGGCTTATCATTGATTGCATTATGGCTATACCTTGATATAAGAAAGGAGAAGAGACAGAAAAAAAGTGCATATGTTAATAACACACAAGCGTGTATATGTCTAATTTGTAACCATAAAGGAGCAAAGATTTGTTTGCAACAAAAATGTGTATGCTGTCTTATAATGAAAGGAAATGATATAATTGGACACCACTCTGATAATTCATCACAGTAGAAGAAGATGATGCTAATATTTGAAAGACTTTAACATATAAAAAAATCGGGTGAACAATGTTAATTGCCATTATCTAAGGGAGTAATACCGATATCGGTTCTGAAATAATTGTGTAGTTTATTTGCTAATTTTTTTTATTATGAATTTTAATTCTGAAAATGTTAGGAATTAAGCTTATAAGATATTGATCAATATCTTGATTTTCTCCTCCTATAGATTATGCAAATGTAAAAATAGTGAATGCTGATAGAGCTACTTTACTTTTTTAAGAGAAATTTGGAGGCTTTTAAATATCTTGTAGTACAAGCAATCTAGCAAGAATGCATTGAATGTAGATTATTATCATTATCATAATCATAAATCAATAGCTGTAGTAGATGATGAAGAGGATATTGTTACTCTATTTACAGATGTATTACAAGAGAATGGGTATTCTGTTATGGGATTTACTAATCCTTTTTTATCATAGATTATATCCGTAAATATCCAGATTGATTTAATTTGATTATTGTAGACTGTAGAATAGAATGTTCCAATACAGGATTGTGAATTGGATAATGAGATAGCAAAAATAAATCCAAAAACCAAAATGATACTCTTAACAGCATATGATAATATAACAAAAAATAATGATTTAAATTTGGAAATTGTCAAGAAGCCAATATCCATATGTAAACTATTACAAATAATTCAACAACATCTTGTAGATTATCATTTATTCTATTATATCTCTGAAAACAATCTATAAATTACTATCATAGAATATCTTTAAACTAATAAGATGTCCTTCTTTTTTCCAAAACTAGTTCGTTAATTTTATCTTTTAGATTTCTCAATAAGATTGGTTTGTATATTACATGTTTCTCAATATTTGGAATCTTTTCTTTTAATTGTTCTAAATATGATAAATCTGCAGTAATCAAGCAGACACTAACTTCCTCGTCAATTTTCTTTAATGCTTGAAACATTGCAATACCATCTATTTGTGGCATCTTCAAATCAAGGAGAATTAAATCATATTTACCTTTTTTAAAATAATACAAGGCATTTATTGGGTTTGTATAAGCATCTATCTTGTAATTTTCATTTTCTAAAAATATTTTAAATAAATTATTGATATCTTGGTCATCATCTATTATCAATATTTTTGCCTTAGTAGTAGATATATGTGCATGACCTCACAATAGGTTAGTAAGTAATATTATTTATTAAGATTAGAGATAATTACAATATCCTTTATCATTACAATAATTGAAATTGACCTTTTAAACAATACTATCTTTTTATTTTTTTACTATAATTTTTTTGCTGAATATTGATTGAGATAATTCTTGAACTTCTTTTTTCAATCTATCAAGATAAACAGGTTTTTCTAATATTTTGTCAACCGTAGTAATGTATGATTTATCATAAGGAAGATTATCTTTTATATGGGCACTAATAATTATGGTTTTTATTTTGCAATTAACAGTATCTTTCTCCCTTATCTTTTTTATGAAATCTATTCCAGACATTTGCGGCATTTTATAATCTGCAATAACTATAGAACAATTCCTAGGATTTTGATAAAAATATTCTAATGCTTCAATAGGATTTTGAAATGATATTGTATTGAATCCATGGGATGATAAATATTCACTAAACAAATCGAGAATATCTTTTTCATCGTCTACCAATAAGATATAAGAATCATTATTGTTAGATGATTCCATTACTATGACAATTACTATTGAGATTAATAAATAATTCTATTTATTATCTCATAATTGATAAAATAGTTATGCACTATAGCTATAACAGTATATAATATTACTAGAGATAATTGAATTGCTCATATGTTATAAAATTTTAAAATCTAATTGGTGATAATAATCAGAAAGCAATAGTCTGATTGTATAATGTGAATGTAGGTATGGTTGCCTGCTCAAAAACTCCTTTTAATATTCTAATTTTTTATATAAATATTAGATTATTAATTATTTACAAAGTTTACAACTAGTGATTCTACTACTGGCACCGGCTTGGGACTATATATATGTAAGAATATTGTAGAAGCACATGGCGGTAGGATATGGGCAGAAAATGACTCAGATGGCAAGGGAGCAACATTTAGCTTTACATTACCAATTATTAAGGAAAAAAATTTATTAAATGAATAATCGTATAGGAATTTGCTATATTAATATGAATTAAAGCCTCTTGTCAGAAAAATATTTCTTCAAGTAAAATAGAGGATATTTGTAAGAAATGTCCAATTATTGTTTTATTGCTTCTATCCTTCCTGGAGGAATAGAATTGATGAAAAAATGGAATGAGGAAAATATTGTTAACAATAAAGAACACGATACAGTTTTTAAGGCAGCTGGAATAACACGTGAGCAGGTTTGGATTCAACATTTTCCAGAACAAGAACAAGATTTTGCAATTGCAAGTTATGAAACCAATAATCCCTAACAATCGTTCAAAGTACTAGGTACATCCAATGAACCATGGGCTGTAAAATTTCGGGAACATTTAAAGAAAGTGCATGGATTAGATATTGCACAATCATCCATAAAGATTAATGAATTAATAGTCAACTGGAACAAATAACTTTTTTTCTCTTTATTTTTTATTTTTGTTGATAGCGAAAAATAACCTTTTTCGGAAATATTTATAGAAATATTTGTCTATTAATGTATTAAAATATTCTTATTCAAATATGCCGTATATATAATAATGGAAAAGATAATTATATGAAAAAATCAGTGATTGCAAGTCCATCTTCTCATTATGTTGTAATAACTACAATAATAGTGTATGCACTACTAGCTCTAATATTTTTTGAAATGGATAATGCTTATGGAGCAGAAGCAAAATTTGTTGTTGATGATAATGACAATGATAAGACTATGATGGCATATAGTCAACAAGCAATAGAAGAAGTAGATACTAAATGTAAATCTCCTTGCTCATCTAGTGCAGAAATGTGCATAGCAATGTGTGCATAAAAACCATAAAAAATAAATAAATATTTCAAGTATTATTTTTTTTGGGTAGTAGATTATAGATTTAAATATATTTAAAAATCAGTGAACGATGTTAATTGCCCTTATCTAAGGGAGTAATACCGATAGCGATTCTAAAAGTGGAGTCTACTATTGTAGAGATACTATCTTATATTTAGCTTTTATTATTAGAAACTAATTTTTGAATTTATAACCAAGTTAAAATAATATGACTAACATGTGAATATGATAAGATTTTATTGCGATTCATAGGGACAAAAAGTTGTGAAAAAAGACTGTTCTACCAATTTGATTTGAACGACAGACATGTTTATGATTGGGTTCTCAACTGTTCCCTCAATGAAATCATATCTACCAGATTCCAACGCTCTATGCATTTTGTATCATGAAAAGAAAATACTGTCATACCATTGACTGTGAATTGTTTATCGGTTGGCTTAAGATCCATAAA
>JAATVJ010000049.1 GCA_014523515.1 Nitrososphaerales archaeon TH1177
GTGTGAACTGTTTTTGATACAATTTTGTAGTTGAGATAAAAAATTGCCATAGAAATTAAACTGAATTTATTTAATTCTTGCATATGAGTTATAAAATTATTATGAAAGTAATTGCAGAAAAAATTACTATCCATTAGAATGAAAAAAAGAATAGACTGCTATCGCAGAAAACTTTTTAAAAAATCCTAAAAACGTATTTTATTTTGACCATCTATCTAAAAGAGTTGCAAGACGAATCATTCTACTCTTTATTCCTAAACTAATAATAGTATTAGTTTTATTCTTCTTCATCATTTTTATAATTATTCAACATCCTTAATAATGGATTGCAGTTAATATGTATACTACTATAATTTTTACATGCTTTTTTAAGTGCCTATAATTTTCCTTGTCTATCTTGTAAACGCAAATATAGTTATTGATTTTTGATATTGTAGAGAATTGCCATGGAAACCAAATCATTTTTTTACAACTTACACTTGATCATTTTCTTTCCTTATATCAACTTCATTTGTGACTATCTCTCCAACTTTGTCCCTTAGTTAGCTAAAAATAATTTTTATGTGCCTAAAAGTTTTATAAGTAATTATTATCTCAAAAATGATTTAAAATATATAATTTTAACAGAAAAATTGGATAAATTCAGCTGAGAATTCTTATTATAACATGGTTCTGTTACTATAAAATTTAAATTATTTGTTCTTTTATATAACGGTAAAATTCATTTTGAAAATATTGTTAGTTATCTAGGAGCTTTTCTTATATGAGAAAATAATTACTAAGTGAAGTATTGTTACTAGTATAGAAAACAGTTTCAAAAAATTTGCAGGAGTAAATAATTTCATTATTATAATATTAATAGCAATATAGAGAGTTTCATATTATCTTTAATTGCAATTACTGCAGTAGCTGTCTGGGCAGTTTGAGCCTCGATGAGGATATTGGCACCAAACCCAACTAGGATCAGTAAAATGGTAATAATTATGATCAAAATAAATTGAGTGAAAAATCGTCCTGTGTATGTTTGCATACGTCCTCTAGTGCTCCTCAACATATAAACAGATCATTAAGTTCTATTATTTCTACGGTTTGAACATATAGAAATGAAAGGAAATATTTTATTTTTTTAAAGAAAATTCGACATAGATAAATAATACTGAAGATAGTGTATCTCATTGTACAAGAAAAATAATATTAATTATTTTAATATAATACCTCTAATTGCTTTTACCATCCTTATATCTACTATTGCTTTTCTTGATCAATCTATTGTATTAGGACAACAAGAAGAAGAGGTCAAACAACCTCCACCAATTCCTGTACCAACAGAACCACAAGTGTTTAAAGTATTACCAACAAAATCTAATGATACTACGAGTACTGATTTAGGTACAGAACCAGAACACAAAGATAATTGGATAACAGCTAATCATGACATATTTGGAACAAGAAATAGTAACCAGACAACTATTGGAAAGGATAATGTAAAAGATCTTCAAGTTAAATGGATATTCAATAGCCCATTTATAATACAAAACCCAATGCTTGTAGTTGGTGATAGAGGATATGCTCAAGATAATAGTGGACGTATTATCGCAATTGATCTAAATACGGGATTAAACCTATGGAAGCTTGAATTAGGCGGTAATGGTCAGAATCAGCATGGTATAACTTATGATAACGGAATACTTTTTGCTGGAACAGGTAAAAATGCAACCCTTGTGGCTGTAAATGCAACAGATGGGAAATTGATTTGGCAGTCAATTCCTGTTGGCGATCCTAATAGAAATTATAGAACACAAGGTCCGCCAACAGTATGGAAAGACATTGTACTTATAGGACAAGCAAGTTCAAGTGGTCCCCCAGACCTAAAAGGAAAAATAGTTGCTTTTAACCGTACAAATGGAGAAAAGATATGGGAATTCCAAACTACTGTTGGGCCATGGGTAGAAGGTGAGAATGCTACTAAAAATGGTGGTGCAACAACCTGGACTGGTGGAACATTAGATCCACAGACTGGAGTATATTATGTACCTACTTCAAATCCATCACCCCGATTTAATGATACAAGCAGACCTGGTCCTAATCTATGGGCTAATTCTGTACTTGCTTTAGATGCTCAAACTGGACAGCTTATTTGGGGTAAGCAGCTTATACCTCAAGACGTTCATGATTGGGATGTTGGTTGGGGAAATAGTCTTGCAAAGATAAAAGCAAATACTAGCGAAGGAGGAGGAGAAGAAAAAAGAGTAATAATAGTAGGAACAAAACGCGGAGACGCATATGCTTTAGATGGTCAAACTGGAGATATACTATGGAACAAAACTGTTGGAATACAATATCGCACATTTGCTGATCCAGCACCAAATGGAAGTGGAGTTGTATGGCCCGGTACACATAATGGTGTAGAAGCTTATACTGCTAACGATAATCAAACAGCATATTTTGCAGTAACTAATATGGGATTTATTTTTTATTCATCTGGATCAGCCGAAAAAGACGCTAAAGTTGTTCCTGCATTTGATGCTATAGAAAATGGGTTAGGTAATGGAACAATAACTGCTATTGATATAGATACTGGAAATATAAAATGGATATATCCTACAGAATTCCCAACTTGGGTATCCCCATTAGTAACAAATGGAATAGTAATTGCTGGACACGTAACAGCAATAGGAAAACCATATGGAACGAGTCAATTTGGAGGTCCTGACTCTCCAACAAGTAGTCCATTAATTCCATCAGGAATAATCTTTGCATTGGATAAGGATACTGGCAAAAAACTCTGGCAATTTACTATAGGAACTCCTCCTGGAATTGGTGGTCCATCAATTGGAAATGGTATGTTATTTGTAACAACAGGTCAGACATTTACTATCGGATCAAATTCTGGAGGTGGTATAATCGCATTTGGTCTACCCGAACAACAACAAGAAGTAAAATAAGTGTATATGTATTAATTATATAACATATTCACAACTTTTTTAGTAATTGCAAAATCGGATAAATTCAATTAATATACAATTACCTATATTCAAATATATGGATCTATTATTCAAACTCTAAAATCAAAAAATTTTTTACTACTCTATCGCAATTCTTTCTAATAGTTTCTGCTGCTTTAAATATTCGTTTCTATTATTTAGCAACATATTGATTTAAAAATATTTTAGAGAAATGAGGAGAAATCCCAATTGCAATTGAACTAGTTTTCTAATAGGGAATGTCTTTATATTTGAATTTTCCTTAACAAATTCAATTCTCGCAGTGATTTTATTTTCAACATCTTCAATCAATCTTATGTTTTGTATGGTCTTGGGTGATTCTATCAAAAGCCTTCTTAATTCACCTAATAATAGAGATTGGCGAAAAATTGGAATGATATTAATACTAAATTCTTGTGACACTGTTGCCATTTGCGCATATTCTTCCTTCTCCAGGTATTTTTTTCTTGTACGTAAAGCTTTTTCCCATTGAACTACAATATATCGGAACAAATCATAGAAAATTGAGCTCTTGTTGAGATCAGCAGTTAAAAGGATATGATTTACAAATTTTTTTAGTTTTTCCAACTTTGCTATTTCATTTATTATATTTTCTCTTCTTGTTTTTTTGGTCAGACTATTATCTTCTATTCTCTTGTCATAAATGTATGGTATTTCCCCGATAATACCTA
>JAATVJ010000385.1 GCA_014523515.1 Nitrososphaerales archaeon TH1177
AAATAGCAATCAAGGAAAATATATAATATCTAAAAAAAGTAACCCTCAATTAACAACAAAAAACATGTTAAAAAAAGAAGTAGGAAGAAATGATCCTTGTCCTTGTGGTAGTGGTAAAAAATATAAAAAATGTTGTCTTAAAATTATTTAAATCATTATTATTTATTATATACAAAATGGGATAAAAAATTACCTAATAACAGGTCTAACAAATATATATCTCATTATTAGATTAAAGCAAGTCTTTTTTTCTATCTCTCTTTGTAACAACTGTAATAATCACATCCAATTCTTATACGCTTCCAAATACTTTGAATATTTTTTGTCAGGTATTGTTACTGTCTCCGGATCTACTCTGAATTCATGAGTATCTATTTTGATGATTGCAAGGAGGGCAGAACCTATCTTATTTATATCAAAATCAATCAATAAAGCTTCTTCTTATCTACAAAACACTTGCACGGTAAATTTATCTCACTCTGAAGATATGCGCACCATCCACCTATCTGTTCATATTCATTGTAGCAATCAGTAGTAGCTTCTTCGGCTATTCTTTCTAATTCCCTTTTTACAGATTTCATTACAGTAATGATAATAAATTCAAGAACTTGTTTAAATATATGTACTCAACAACAACAATAACAAAAAAATAAAAAATAAGATAAAAAAAGATATATTTTATTTAGTCAGTTTATGATAATATTATACTGGCATGAGTGATAGCGATGGGAATAACAGACTAAAGTGGATGAAAGACCTGTAGCGCACCAATGTCCTTATCTAATGGCAGAAAAGTAGCTCCACAGTGCTACCTCATGCCTTGAAAAAACAAAAGATACTGAGATTACTATTCTATTGTATTTGACCAAAGAGAATATATTTACCGGCTATTTGTCACATCTCTAAAATTACTTTACAAGTCTACAGATGTAAACCAAAGAAGAAAAATTTGTTAAAAAAAAATTTATGATCGATAAATGAAAATGTTGATTTAATATTTGTCTTAGTAAATGATACATTAATTAGATTGTTTATTGAATTAAGTTTTCTATATTTATGATTTGTATTTGTTAAACATCTAAAACTTCAATGTAGTAATGGTGCGACATTATCCTATTATAATAAGATCATTTCTCCGAGCCACAATTACTGCAATATTTTGGTCTACTACTAGTCATTAATGTTCAATAATAAGGTTGCAGATTTATAAAGAAATCTCATAGTTATTGCAGAACTTATCAACAGCAATAGAAGAAAGATAATGAACTTAGAAATAAAAAAAGGCGATAATTAATCATAAATTTTTTCTATATCTATTACTAATTGCATTTATTCTTGAACCATATTTTTCCTTATATGCATTTCTGCATCACAACAGAAAAAGCGTTCATGCTCACCAAATTTTAGAGTATACATTCTATTTATGATAGGCGTCTTACAATGGTCACATTTGACATTAAGGCTAATTCCATTTTTTCTCTTTTGTACTAATTGTCTTGTTATATAGTCCTGATATTTTATGAGGCTATCAATCTTGAAATCATTACCATTTTTTTCTTTAGAAATGTGCAATTTATTTAGGTCAAGAATTGGTGAAACAGACCTTATAATTCCCATATCTACAAGTCTATTAAATCTAGCCTTGACTGTAGGTGTAGTTACACCTATTTCTTTGGAAATCTGGCGGAACGATTTGCGACCATCATCTAATAATGATTTCAATATTGTAATATCTTTATTACTAAGAGTTATAACCATTAATTATTATTATAGAACAAAAAAATATTAAAATTTTACATTTGTAAACAAAATAGCTTAATTATCTCAATACAGTTTACATGTTAATGGCTAAATTACAAAGTCAGAAATATCGTTCTTGTATAGATGCATGCAATGAATGCCTTGAAGCCTGTGAATTATGTGCTTTAAAATGTCTTCATGATGAGAATGTGAAATCGTTATCAAAGTGTATAGAAATATGTGCCACCTGTTCTCATATCTGTTCTTTTGCATCACTGGCAATGTCAGCAGAAAGTGAATATTCAAAAAAAATTTGTAATTTGTGTGCTGAGATATGTGAGGCATGTGCTGCTGAATGTGAAAAACATAGTCAACATATGGAACATTGCAAGCTATGTGCGGAATCCTGTCGCAGATGTGCACAAGAATGTAGAAATATGAGTTAATCAATCCAATTTTATTTTTTTTATTTTGATTTTGTATAGTAGTATATTAGATTATGCAGAAAAAGAAAATGTAGATTAAATTGTAGTAGGAACAAGAGGACGTTCAGGTATTAAAAAACTACTGGTAGGAAGTACAGCCCTAGGCCTTGTAACTCATGCTTCGTGTCATGTTACAGTAATAAAATAAAAAAACAATTCAAAGGTGAATTTAATATCATACTTCAAAAGCTCTTTATATATTTTATAAATCCAAAGAAAAACTAAATTTTATTCTAATGAATTATCATCACAGGACAGTCTGCATTTTCTGAAACTTTTCTTGAAACACTACCCAATGCTTTAATTTTTGAAATTTTGCTTAATCGTTGACTACCAACAATAATAAGCCCTGTTTTATTATCTGACGCAAATTTAAGAATTTGTTTGCTAACAGATTGTTGTTCGTCTGTTAATACAGCTATATTAAATTTTATATTTTCCTTTTCTAGTACAGGTTTTATTTTTTCTTTTGCCATTTTCAACCAACCTTCCTTTAATTTCTTTGCAATACTTCTTCTTGTTTCTGCTATCCATTGTCTATCATTGCCCAAAATTAGTGATGGTGGAATAGGAATATGTTCTATTACATGTAATATATAAAGTTCAGCATTAAATGCTTTGGCAAATTCTTTAGATTTCTCAAGTGCCATATCTGAGATTTCCGTACCATCATGGGGAAGTAATATTTTATTAATTAACAAAATTTCTCCCTCCTTCCTAAACTTTTTTCATTGATTTTACAACAACATTCTCGATTTTTGTTAATTTATTATTATATCAATAAACACATAGATAAGAATTGAATTTTAAATTTGTAAGAATAGTTTTAAATTGTAATAATTCAAATTTGGCAAAATTCAGAGGGATACTTTACATTTGTAAAGTCTTTCTTTTATGTATGCCTTATTGAGAAAATACAATATATTAACAAAAGAAAAATAAAAATTCAAAGGAATGCCATCTAATCAATATCTATTGTTACCAATAATTATAACAAAAGGAAGATATAATTTTATTTGAAAACATCCAACATCATCATTAACAACAATACCAAACAATATTCTGAGTAATGATTTCACAAAATAATAAAATAATGAAAACAAATATTTTTACTTATGGATTCATCTTTTCATCAATAATCTTTATTCTTTTTAAAAGTGATGAATTAACAATAACAGAAATAGAACTAAATGCCATAGCAACAGCTGCCAATATGGGACTTAGCAACCCAACTGCAGCTACTGGAATTCCTGCTGAATTATATATTAAAGCCCAAAAGAGATTTTGTTTTATCTTTTTCATAGTTATTCTACTTAATTTAATTGCTCTTGCTACATCCATGATGTCATCTTTTATCAAAATTATGCCACCTGTCTCCTTTGCAATATCTGAACCACTACCAATAGCTATTCCTATATCAGCTTGAGCTAATGCA
Source organism: Nitrososphaerales archaeon TH1177 (assembly GCA_014523515.1). Taxonomy (GTDB): domain Archaea; phylum Thermoproteota; class Nitrososphaeria; order Nitrososphaerales; family Nitrososphaeraceae; genus TH1177. The sequence goes on from JAATVJ010000385.1 coordinate 3,661, forward strand.
GGA
>JAATVJ010000386.1 GCA_014523515.1 Nitrososphaerales archaeon TH1177
ATTGTGGACCTTCTCATATTGCAGAGATATTGGGAATAGATGATTATCTTGGAGAACTAATATATCAAGAAACAAGAAAGGCAACTAGAAATATAATTTCTAATTCTAATTTTTAATTAATTAATTCAGTTTACTTTTTTTTATCATTGATATTATTTTCAAAGAATGATTTCTTCATTTCTTGTAAATGTAAAGTTATCGCATTTTTACTTTATTTTTTCTTCTTATATAACGCCACAACCACATGCAAGATAAATTGATAACCAAAGCGAGGACATATTTCATCTTCACAAGGAAAATGATGATATCCATTACTGACAGATAATTACAAATCCTCTTTTTAGGTCAAGTTTGTTTCACATCCCAGTGGACTAGTTGAACTCTTAATTTCAATCCTACTTTTTATAGAATTCATGAAGCAATAATATGATATAAATTAGGATAACCTTTACTTTTTGTAATCATTTAATTACGAATCAATTAACCCCAACAAATAATTTTGAAATCTTATATCGATATAATAATATTTGTAAAAGATTGAAAGGATTCTGTGGGATTTGAGCCCTTTGATAAAGTGGGACCAATTACTTTTGTGATAATACAGGTATATGATTTGTTAAGCTACTATCCTTAATATCTGAAATAGGTTTGTGATTTTGTGATGATAGAAAATGTATTGAAAATACGATCAATAAATAGACAAGCAGGTTATGGATTGTAACCAGTAATATCATAATTAGAACTAATATCGTAATAGGGTGTGTGGAATGTGAAATAAATTTTACCTAAAAAGTGGATTTGAGGATCATCTTTAGCGGATTTAAAAAATCATTTTTTGTATCTATAATATTAGATATTCAGAGAAGATGTTTTAGATATTTGTTTACCTGTTTCAAAAAAGCTTTAAGTTTAATGTTTTCCATATTGTTATATGGTTTCGTCAAAGAATAATGACGAAAATAATAAATTTATAGATCATTTAAATGAAGTTTTATCAATTGAAAATGCAGCAATAGAACGATTAGAAAGACGAATACTGGAAACTCCTATACCATATTCGAAGAAGCTATTACAACAGTATCTACAGGAGGAAAAAGAACAACAAAGAAGATTGAAAGATCTAATCTCTACTTATGGTAAAAAGCCAACAGATTCAAAAGCAGATGTAATTTCTTTGCATTCATTAACTAACGAAGCAAGGGATAAAATGAAAAAAGATAATATTGATAGGACTAAGGACACAAACACAACAACAAAAATATCCACAGCAATCCATGACGATAATAATATCAATAACACTATAATGACATCTGAAGAATCCGAGATATTAAATACAAAAGAAGATGCATTGATAAAAAATGACGAAATATTATCTTATAAAACAATATTAAAAATAGCTGAAGGAGTAATGGGTAAAGATGTAATAAACATACTAAAACGAAATTTACAAGAAAAAGAATCAATGTATGATAAAATAAAAAGTTATGAATCTAAAATGCTTAATGAGATAGGAGATAATAATGATAACCATAATGAATCATTTAAGTTAGGATCTGCAGTTGCTGATATGTTGACATCTTATTGGAATTCTCAAGAAAATCCATCTAAAGTATATTTGTTCAATAGAAGAGTCCATCATGGAACAATTGGTGCTTTACTCGGTTTATCTTCTATATATAAAAAAAATCCAATTGTTACTGGTATTCTATCAGGTTTGGGAGCAGGTCTACAAAAAGATGATTCCAAAGATTCGAAAGAATGGTTCTTATTTAGAAAAAAAGAAGATGAACATAATAGAGAATAAGAATAAGAATATTAAATATGTTAATTAAATTAACAAATTATAATAGCTAAATATGATCTGCAAAATATACAAGAATTAGCTACAATTTTGTATCTTTCACAGTGGGATGTGAAACAAATTTAACATAAATTTAGGTCCTTCTAGAGAAAATATAGGTCCAACTCTTCAATAGTTTTTTGGATTTGAATCCTTAGATAGAGTGGAAGAGGTTTATTTTATAATTAGATCTTTTCATATTGATACAAATCCACCTATTGTTTCACACTTGATAGTTAAGACTATAAAAAAGGAGTATGAGAAAAAAATATATGAATAATAAAAATCAGGTATCGGGAATTCATCATGTTACTGCTATATGTAGTAATCCCCAAAAAAATATTGATTTTTATACAAAATTATTAGGACTTAGACTGGTCAAATTAACTGTAAACTTTGATGATCCTACTACTTATCATCTATATTATGGAAATGAAGTAGGAAGTCCTGGAACTATTCTGACATTTTTTCCTTGGTCTAATGCCCCAAAAGGTTATATAGGTTCTGGTCAAGCTATAACGACATCTTTTCTAGTACCTCAAAATTCTATTGATTTTTGGAAGGATCGTCTAAAAAATAATGATATTTGTTTTGAAGGACCCCTAAAACGGTTTGATAACGAAGAGCAAGTAATAAGATTATATGATCCCGATGGTCTTGAATTAGAACTTGTTGCTCATCCATCAGCGAAGGAAAACGATGAAAGATTTTGGAAAGATGGTCCAATTTCATATGAAAATGGTATAAGGGGATTTTATTCTGTAAGTCTATCAGAAGAAGGATATGAACATACTTCCAAAATATTAAAAGAGATGGGATACAAAATGATATCAAATGAAGGTAACCGTTTCCGCTTTCAACTAGAAGATTCACAATATACTACCGGCGCAAAAATATTAGATGTTCTTTGTTTACCATATACCCCTCATGGAATGATTGGAATAGGAACCGTTCATCATATAGCTTTTCGAACGCCATCAGATGAAAATCAAAAATCAATTAGAGAAAATATCATTAAAATAGGATTAAATCCGACGCCAGTAATTGATAGAACCTATTTTCATTCAGTATATTTTAGAGAACCTGGAGGAGTTTTATTTGAAATTGCTACAGATCCACCAGGATTTACAGTAGACCAAAAAGTACAAGATCTAGGGAAAATGCTGATGTTACCACAATGGCTTGAACCAATAAGAGAAAGATTGGAAAAAGTATTACCAAAGATACAATTACCTAAAAATAATAAAGATAATCCAATAGTAAGGAACAAAACAGCATGATTAAATCAAACAATTTTGGTTTTAATCATATATTTGTTAATTTTTCTTCTAATAGTTCCAACAACAAAAAGGAATACGAGGACACAAATAAGAAATTAGTATTTGTTTTATTACATGGTACTGGTGGGAACGAAGAAGATCTTATTTTTTTAGCAAGGGAACTTGAACCTAATGCATCAATATTAAGCCCCCTAGGAAAAGTATTGGAAAATGGTATGCCTAGATTTTTTAAAAGGTTGTCGGAAGGAATTTTTGATATTGAAGATCTTAAATTTAGAACTCATGAGCTTGCCAACTTTATCCAAAAATGTTCTTTATACTATAAATTTGATTTAAAACAAACAATAGCAGTGGGATTTTCTAATGGAGCTAATATTGCTGCTAGTATACTACTTCTTCGTCCAGAGATATTTCAAGGTGCAATTCTTTTCAGAGCAATGGTTCCCTTAATTCCTAATCCTTTACCAGACCTTTCAACCAAAAAAATATTATTATCTGCAGGATTACAAGATCCTATAGATTCTAGAACTGAAACAGAAAATCTTGTTAGATTATTTCAAAATACTAATGCAAATATAATATTAAAGTGGCAGCACTCAAGTCATAATTTAATTCAAGAAGATATAATGGATGCAAGAAGATGGATATCAAATAATTTTTCTGTATAAATTAGATATATAGAAGTTAATCATCTAGTTTAAAAATTACTATTTTATAATCTGATCTTTCTGGCATTTGCTCAAACATTGGTTTGACTTTTTTCACTAAATCAGATAAAATATTGTTATCTTCAGAATGATAATTTTCCATATCTTCTCTAGTCTCCCAAAAGGTTAGAACAATAGTTTCTCTATCATTTTCTATGTTTTCCAAAATTGCATATCCTTTCAATCCTTTGACAATCCCCTTCATATTCTCAAAATATTCTTTGAAAATTTCAGTCCCCTTTTTTTGTGTGCCTTCCTTGAGTCTAACTCTGTTATGTTTATTGTATTCTAAATTAGTATTTGTTATATCCCTCAATATTATTGATGATATATATTATTTTAAATATATCTGAATTCATTTGTGTTGGATCTTATTTATTTGAAACTAAAATCACAATGAGATGGATCCTTTCTGTTTGGTCCCATTAACTAAAAGAATTTAGTTTAAGTCTAAATTAATATTGATATCATTTTCATTCGATATTATCTTTATCAAATAATATACTATAATTTCTTTTTTTTAGGTTGTAGCTTTGTTTATTTACTGGAAATTAGGTAAATAATGATAGGTCAAATCATGAAATACCATTTTTTGAAATACCTATTGCTCAAATTCTTTACAGATATCATACAAGCTAAGATCACAATCATAAAGATTATTAGCCAAACTTGCCGTACCAAAATTCATTACAATATTATTTATTATCAGGTGATTCACTTGCGAAATGGAGAACAACAATGACTCCAAACTCATGGCCAGCATTGCCGTTAGAAGAGTGGAAAGACACTTATGCTACGTTGCATAGGTGGACTCAAATAGTCGGCAAAATTCGACTTGCACTTACCCCCCACAGGAATCATTGGTGGAATACTACTTTTTATGTTACACCTCGTGGACTTACAACCTCTTCCATGCCTTACAATGATAAACTTCTCCAAATAGATTTTGATTTTATTGATCACTTGCTTCTCATTCAGACAAGTGATGGATCTACCCAGAGAATCTTCCTCAAACCTTACCCAGTAGCTGAGTTTTATAAAGAGACAATGGCAGCCTTGGAATCACTTGGGATGCCTGTTACCATCTGGCCAATACCAGTCGAAGTACCTGATCGTACTCCATTTGATAAGGATTTTAAACATATGGCCTATGATCCTGAATATG
>JAATVJ010000387.1 GCA_014523515.1 Nitrososphaerales archaeon TH1177
GTATATGAATGGATGGAAACACCTGGTCATCCAGGCTCTGATAAAAAACCTCTAATGGCAAGAGAAAAAGATTGTATTTTCTGTTTGGCATGTGAAAATGTTTGTCCACCACAAGCTATCAAAATCTATCAAAAATAAAGCTAACAGTATTACATTTTTTTAATTATTTAATTATGTTGAAAAAACCGATTGAAAAAGTTAAATCTCATAGCTACTGGTGGAACTTTTGATTATATTCATATTGGTCATCTAAAGTTACTTTCAGCGGCTTTTAATATAGGTAATCACTTAATCATTGGATTAACTAGTGACAATTTTGTAAAGAGATATAAGCATACTTCAAACATAAAAAACAGTTATGAAACTAGGTATAATAATTTAAAAGAAAAGATTTTACAGAATTTTAATGAGGTTAATTACACTATAATAAAATTAGAAGATGAATTTGGTCCGGTTATTTCTTCATCAGAGATTCAAGCCATAGTAGTAAGTGAAGTAACTTTTGTTAAAGTTCAAGAAATTAATGACATACGAATTGCTAAATGTCTGAATCCATTGAGTGTAATAGTAGTTGAAATAGCAAAGTCAGAGGATGGACAACCTATATCATCAACTAGAATACGAAATGGTGAAATTGATGATAAAGGAAAAATTTTGAGAAAATGATAAAAAGAACAATTTTTTTTTATTAGAAAGATTTTATTTCAATAAATTATTTAAGATTAATGTATTTTGATAACCCTGTTAATTTAGCATCTGCTAAAATTGATAAAAGTATTCAAATTTTAAGATCAGGGCTTCAACCAGAAGTATTAGCATATTGGTATAAACAAATTGAGTATCAATCAATTGAAAAAGTTGAACAAGAATTGAAAGATAAAATTTGTTTTGAGCAAGATAGAATCTTATGGATGAAATTCAAAATTAATATTTCAATACGTGCAATTCCAATTGTTTTAGAAACAATCGAAAATAATATTTCTTTAATGGAATATTCTACTGGATTGTATTTTAGAAAAATTCAAGATATTTTACTACAAAAACTCAATGATTCAACTGTCATTATTAATGATGATAAAAAGAAAACCAAAAAAAATACTAAATCTAAAAAACAAAAGACTTTTAATAGAAAAAAAAGAATTTAACCAAATGATGATTGGCTCTGTTTAAGATTTAAAATAAAATCATTTCAGTTATTATTTTGATTATATTCTCATTGGAACTTAAATATTCTACTTTGACAAATCTTCTTTTACCGTTTTTTATTTCTTTAATCAATAAAAAAAGTGAGTTGGCATTATCTTTATCCTTTAAAGTAATACTATGAGAAGATTTATCCTTTAATCTTACTATTATTTCATTATCAATTACATTTTCAGCATCCATTACAAATATTGAATCATCTTTATGAAATGAAAATAAACTCATGAGTTTTTCTTTTTCATATTTATCTGAACAGATAATAATATTGTCTAATTTTCTACTACTAGTCATTTTTAGTCAAACATGTATTCTTCTACTTTGTCTTTAGCTTTTTCTCTCTTAGCTTTAAATTCTATTACAAAATCACGTGTATGATTAGCAAGATCACTTTTACATTCTCCACAAAGTAAATTTCCACTTTTGCATTTAATATATCGTTCAAATGATTCTTTCTCATCATCAAAAAAATATTTAAGGTACCAATATACTGGGCATATATCAGCATTTGCTCCTAATTTTCTTTGTAATGAAATTGTTGGTTGTCCTCCTGTAAATGCTGATAGTACCTTTTTTTCGACTATTTCTGGTTCATCAATTGTTAAGATTGCAGTTTCGGGTTTAGAAGATGACATTTTATACAACCTTGATAAACTAGGCAAAAATTTACTATGTATTTGAGCAGGTTTGTAAAAACCTAATTTTTCTGCTATGTCTCTTGTAACTCTCCAATAAGGATCTTGGTCTATTGCAGCTGGAATAAGAACCGGCGTTGGTACTTTTTCAATTATAGATGGAAGAAAACAAGGAGCAGCTTGTATTGGAGGGAAACCAATCATGCCTATATTGGTTGTATTTGTAAAACCAAAAACTGCCTTTGCAGTAGAAAAAGTTATTTTTCTTGCAATCTCTGTGGCAATTGGATATAAATGATTGATATGTTTTGTGTCTATAATAATTTTCGTTAATTTTGGATTAAAACCTATTGCTATAATATCCAATAGATTTTCATATGTATAATTAGATATTGTTTCTTTTGTAATTCCTACGTTATAAAGAAATTTTTCATCATCTGTTATTTGAAATAATAATTTTGATCCAAATTTATCTTGCAAATATTTTGTAAACAACCATGGTAAAATATGCCCAATATGAATAAAACCTGATGGTCCTCTACCTGTATAGAGATAAAATGGTTCTCCTTTTTCATATTTATTTAATATCCAATCCAAATCTCTATGAGAAAAAAAGTATTGTGATTTAATAAGTGGATGAACTTCTCCAGTTAATTTTTTAATTTTTTCTATTATTTCTTGAGATATAGATTGTGTTCCAAATTTCTCTATTAATTTAACATAATTTTTATCCTCTAGATCACCATGGACTTCCCAAGGTGTAACAAGAATATCATTTTTATTATTTTTATTATAGGAATTATTATCTTTATCCATATCAATATCAATATTCCTAGAATGACTAGCCATTTTCTTAATTAGTAAAATTACAAACGTTTAAACGTTTAAAAATATTTTTTATTAAAGTTAATTGGAAAAATCTCAATTTAATACTGAAGAATTACATCCAATAGAAACAAAAATTTTAGATGCAATAGATACTTTTACTGAAATTCCATTAACGAGCTTAATTGAGAAAACTAATCTCACTATTGATCAAATAAGAAGAGGATTACAATGGTTAAAATTTAAAAATATAATAGAATATTCAAAACCTTCAACTTTATTAACTCTAGATAGTTCAGGAAAGAGTTCCGTAGAACATGGACTTCCTGAAAGAAGATTAGTCACTGCTATAAACGAAGGTAATACAACAATTACAAAAATATTGGAAAATAAAAGATTGATGCAAAGTGAAATTAATATAGCGATTTCTAAGGCACGATCCAATAAATGGATAGAATTAACAAATACAGAAAAAACAGGATTGACATTTAAATTAACTGGCAAGTCTAAAGTTGAAAGTGAGGAAGAATTGCTGTTAAAAAAGATTTTTTTAGAAAAAACTGTAAAAGAGGCAGATTTATCTAATTCTGAATTAGCTATCCTTAAAGTACTATTAAAACGACCGAAATTTATTACTATTAAAAAGGATGAAGAAAATGTAAGTCTTACTGATTTAGGAAAAAGTATTAAGGATGAATTATTGACTAAAAAGGAAACACAAAATGAAAATTTAGTTACTTCATTAGTTTCCGAACATTTAGTATCAGGAAAATGGAAGAACATTAAATTTCGTCCAATCGATCTCGAAGCTGAAGTAACAATGGCAGCTCCTGGTAGAACACATCCTTTAACTGATTTAATAAATGAAATCAGAGAAGCTTTCACAAGTCTCGGATTTGTAGAAATTGAAGGAGATTATATACAATCTGCTTTTTGGAATTTTGATGCCCTTTTTACTCCACAAGATCATGCAGCTAGGGAGATGCAGGATACCTTTTATTTAACAGATAAAATAATTCTAAAGCTCGCAAATAACAAATTGGTAAGAAATATTGCCAATGTTCATTTAGAAGGTTGGAAATATTCCTGGGATATTAAAAAAGCTAAAAAATTGGTTTTAAGGACACATACTACACCGGTAACTTTAAAATATTTAGCTGAAACCAAACCGGATGAAGCAAGAATTTTCACAATAGGTCGTGTTTTTAGAAATGAAAAAGTTTCGTACAAACATTTAGTAGAATTTAATCAAATCGAGGGAATAGTAACTGGAAAAAATATAACTTTGAGGGACTTGATGGGCATTCAAACAGAATTCTATAAGAAGATTGGAATAAAAAAAATAAAATTTTGGCCAACTTATTTTCCTTATACAGAACCATCTTTACAATCAATGATTTACAATGACGATTTAAAAAAATGGATTGAGCTTTTTGGAATGGGGATATTTAGACCAGAAGTGGTAGAACCTCTTGGTATAAGAAACCTTGTTTTAGCATGGGGAGGTGGAATTGAAAGAATAGCTATGCTAAAGTATAGACTATCAGACGTAAGAGAATTATATGCTAATAAAATTGGGTGGTTAAGGAGCTTGAGTAAATGCCAGTAGTCAATATTTTTAAGTCACGTATCAAAAACTCGTTCCCAAATGATTCAATAGAAAAGTTATTAGAAAGACTTCCTTTACTTGGTTTAGATATTGAAGGGGTAGATAAAGAAAAGATAAGAGTAGAATATAATCCTAATCGTCCAGACTTTTCTAGCGATACTGGGATTTTTCGATCTTTAAAAGGATTACTAAACGAGACGGTTGGATTACCTGTATTTAAATTTTCCTTCAATAGATCATATAAAATAATAGTAGATCAACATGTAAAAAAAATAAGACCAATAGTATTGTTTTTTGTTGCTGCTCAAAATAAGAATATAAACAACCTCTTATTAGATCAGTTAATTTCAATTCAAGAAGATCTTCATAATGGGATCGCTCGAGGTAGAAAAAAAGCTTCAATAGGCATTCACGATCTTGATACTATAAAATTTCCATTAATTTATTCTACCAAATCTTCAAATGAATCATTTATACCATTGGACCAAAATGCTCCTATTACATTCAAAGAAATATTATCTACTACTGATGTTGGTAAAAAATATAATAATTTATTAAATAAGTATACATATTATCCAGCATTAATTGATAATAATAATCAAATAATATCATTTCCTCCAATAATAAATAGTAACATTACAAAGGTTACAAACAAAAGCAATAACTTGTTTATAGAAATAACAGGTACAAATTTAGAAACGTGTAAGAGCATATTAGCAATACTTGCATATTATTTATATGAAGAAGGATTTAAAATATATTCTGGAATTGTACATGATGGAAAATCAGAATTTTCTACATTAAAAATTCTTAAAGATAAAGAAGTATTTGTTGATAAAGATCTTATTAATAGATATTTAGGATTAGACCTAACTTTTAAAGAGATTGTCGAGACTTTACATAGATCTAGAATTGGAGCTTCGATAACAAACAATAAAAAAATTAAATGTTTAGTACCTTCTTATAGAAACGACATTATTCATCCTATAGACATTGTAGAGGATGTTGCAATAGGATATGGTATTGATAATCTGAAACCAACTATACCCTCATTTCAAGTTTCTCCAGGAATAAAAAATGCTGATTTCAATATATATGATAAATTAAGAGAAACGCTAATTGGATTAGGATTTTTAGAAATGGTTAATTTTACTTTGATAGATTATACTCTTTCTACAACCTTTAATTTCGATAAAAATGAACTTTTAGAAAAAATTAAAGTAAATGAGAGTAAAAGTAAAGAACATGAATTTCTTAGACCCAATATAATCTGTTCTTTGATAAATAATCTTTCATATAATGTTCATGAGGAATATCCTCAAAAAGTATTTGAAATAGGAAAAATATTTAGCTTTAAAAACACAATTGTAGAAAAATGGAGTTTAGGTGTTCTGATTGCATCTAAAAATACTAATTATACAGAAATTAAATCGATATTGCATTCTATTTTTAAATTAAATTTTGGAGAGCAATTTACAACCAAAAAAAATGAAAGAAATTTATTCATTAAAGGCAGATCTGCTGATATATTGTTTCAAGATAAAGCAATAGGTCTTATCGGTGAAATTTCTCCTGAATGTATTACTAAATTTAATTTACGCCTTCCTTTGTCTTTATTTGAATTAAATTTATCAAACTTTTTTGAAATTTTGAAATTAAGGTATGTTAGTTAGTATATTGAATGTTTTTCTCTAATTACAATTACGAGACATTCAACCTTTAAAATTGAAATTAACTAATTTTTATTCATAGTATTTTATTAATCTATTTTCATAGTTGTATTTTTATTTGATTACTTACAAAAAGTATATACATATAATGTAATTTCATAGATTGAAGAAAATAATAAAAAAGGAGTCTGCATAATCATTTTATAATAGATTATACATATATCTTAATTACCAAATATTCACTTTTAAGGATAAGTATCCTATTAATTCAAAGGGATATTTGGCACCCCGTTATAGAGAGTGCACTAGGAGAAATACACAGCAGGTGTGTATGGCTAACTATGAATAGATGTGAGTCAGAGGCGGGGGACAATAACTATAGAAGAGCAGAAAATAGATTTCTACTATAAATAAATAAATAAAAAAGTCTTTATTTTTGGAAGATTTGTAGTATTTTATTGAAAAAATACTTTATTGGGTTAAATCTATTATACTTTTTCGAATAATGTATTTAGCTTCATTAGAAATATTATATCTTTCTAGTATTGCTGTTGGATCCTTTATAAGAGAATTTCTGAATTCAGCTTCGCTTGCAGCCTTGAGCAGAATTTCACTAATAATCTCTGCTTCTTTCTGACGCGAAATCAAAGTAAGTAAAAAATAGATAAAGTAATATATAAGTTTATGTAAAATCAGTAACCTTGATAAGACTTTTAAAGATAGTTTTTTTTAATTGATCTTTCGGAATCAGAAAAAATGGACAATGAATGGAACCTCAAGGATTATTCCAGTCGAGAAAACTCTATCACATGTTTCGGAAATAGCTAAAAAAATAGGACTTACCAGAATTGCTGATATAACTTATATGGATAAATTATATATTCCTAATTACTCGTCAGTTTTACCTGGAACGGAAGATTATATATGGGTATATAGTGGAAAGGGTCCAACTAAACAGCATGCAAAGGCAAGTGCAATTATGGAAAGCATAGAGCGATATTCATCCTTACCTACATCTTATACCAAAAAATTTGTTACTGGAACTTACAATGAATTAAAACAATCATATAATATTCTCCATCCTTATGAAGTAATAGAACCTCTTTCTTTTGATTTTCAAGATGACATGTTTATGGATTATGTTAATGGTTTTGATATAATTAATAATGAGAATATTTTAGTTCCGGCTGGATTAGCATTATTTCGTTACAATCCTAGTTTGCCTTCTATTAATCCTTTTGCATTTCATCACACAAATGGTTTAGCATCAGGAAATGTTTTGGAGGAAGCCGTTTGTCATGCATTGTCCGAAGTAATTGAAAGGGACGCAATAAGCCTAGCTCGATTGCGTGCAAGTGCAATTCCATTCCATATTTTATACAATGTATATAATAATTTACAAAGACAAGGATATCCGGTTAAATCATTCTCAAAATATACGTTCCAGGATGATTATACTATATTTCCCGATGTTTTACTTTCTGAGGAAGATTTTAATCCAGTAACAGAATTAATAAAAAAGTTTGAAAAATTTAATATTAAATTAATTATTAAAGATGTTACTACCGATATCAAAATCCCTACTTTTAATGTTTCCTGTGTAGAATGGATATCCAATGATTATGGTTATTTAGCCGAAGGACATGGCACCCACCCTGATAAAAGAATTGCATTATTAAGAGCTATAACTGAGGTTTCTCAAACAAGAGTAGCAAATATACACGGTGCACGAGATGATCTTCGAAAAATAAAGTATAATGATAATAATACTGATGATAAAAATGCATGGCAATTTATGACTTCTAAAAAGATAATTAATTTTTCTGAAATAATCACATATCAGAATGATGATATTTTAGATGATATTAATATAATTGTCAAATATCTTAAAGAAGCAGGTCTGAAGAAAGCTATAATAGTAGATTTAACAAATCCAAATATAAAAATCCCAGTAGTGAGAGCTATAATTCCTGGTTTAGAGACATTTATGATATCCAAGTCTATTATGGGTTGGAGGGCAAGGAGATTTTATAAATGAATTTACCGATTGTTTTTTTAGGCCCGTCTTTAAAATTAGACAAAGCAAAACAAATTATTAATGCAGAATTTAAGCCTCCCGCAAAAAAAGGTGACTTTATAAAATTAAGCCTAATGTCTGAAACTCGAAAAATAGTTTTAATAGATGGAGTTTTTCTTCAGGATTATCCCCCTACACCTATCGAAGTATTTCAAGTTATCTCTAAAAGTAATTTCAAGGTTTATGGTGCATCTAGTATTGGAGCATTACGTGCAGTAGAATTAGAAAAATTTGGAATGGAGGGAATTGGCAAAATCTTTGAATTATATAAAAAAGAGATTATAAATTCAGATGATGAAATCGCAGTAACCTTTGATTCTGATTACAATCTTATTTCGGAGGCAATGATAGATATAAGATATAACATTTTTTTGGCTTGGAAACATCAAATAATTGATAAAGAAACAAAGCAAATCATGACAAAGATAGCAAAAAGGATCTACTTCCCATATCGTAGCTATGATAATATTATTGAGAAATCTTTAGATCTTTTTCCTTCTTGTAGAGAGTTCATTTTAAAATTTAAAGATTATATTTTGAGTAATAGAATAAGCCTTAAAGAGTTAGATGCTCAAATAACACTGAAATATGTCTCTTCTTTAATTGAAAAAAATACATAAATAGTCTTAATTTTTAACTTGACAATAAAAATTTCCAAACTATTTTATATTGATTCTTAAAATGTATATCATGATGGAAAATTCCTTTAAAATAAATTCGCAGTATAAATTGAGATGTAAGAAAATTTTAGAAATTTCACCACAAATTCGTTATGTTGGTATAACAAATAAATTTGGAAGAACTATTGCAGGCCAACTCAGAATTGGCATCATTCCTTTTTTAAAGCCTGAAGACATGAAGAATGAATTATTTGTTCATTCTATGATATATAATATCAGAAGAAATTATGAAAATGCAGTAGGAGAAACACAATTTATAATGATTGCAAGTTCAAATGTTGATATTGTTAGTTTTCATATTAAAGATTTTATATATTATATTACTCTAGAAAAGAACGTAGATAAAAATGAAATATACCCATTGATAGAAAAAGCTCAAAGTGTCGCAAAATCCGACTAGCTATTATTATAAACTTTTTTAAAATTAGTAACTAAGTTAAAGCTTTTAATTTTCCCCTCATTTCCTTGTCTTTATAAACTGATGGATGTGATGGATCTGCTAATATAACTTCATACCATGAGTGTTTACCATCTTTGTAGAGAAAATATGACCCAATTATTTCCATATTTGGATACTTTTCATTTACTCTTCTTTCTGCTACTAACCTCATATTTGTTGCTTGTTTTATACGAACAACACCACTATGTTTAGGTCTGCGACCAGCTATTGGTCTCTGCTTTCTCATACCACCTCTCCCAACTCTAGCTCTAATAACTACAATACCTTGTTTGGCTTTATAGCCTAATTTTCTTGCTCTATCTAGTCGACTAGGTTTATTAATTCTATGAATTGATAATTCCTTTCTCCAACCAATAGCTCTAGACTTTAATTCATCGCTATTTGTCTTCCACATTGTAATCCAAGTTTTCGCCATCTGTTTGTACATTTTAAAATATAAAGAGATGCTTTCAAAAGGGTATATAAAAATTTCTTTTACAAAGTTAAGGGTATTGTAAATATTATCTTTGTTCAAATTATGATATAATATGTTTAATTTGAATGATAAATTCTATTTCTATAACGCTATTTAATGGAAGGCTCGTAACTCCTATTGCTAGCCGTGAATGTTTTCCTTTTTCATCGAATAACTTTTCCAAAAGATTTGACGCTGGATTAACAACCTGCGGATGATCTTTAAATGATTCTACTGAATTTATATATGCAGAAACCTTTACTACTTTTTTAATTTTATCAAGACTTCCAAGATAGTCCTTTAATAAAGAAAGTGTATTGAGAGTACAAAGTATTGCTGCATCTTGACCTTTTTCAATTGTTGTATCGAGTCCTATTTTTCCTTGATATTTGACTATTGGAGGCTCTACATTTGTATCTAAAGGAATTTGTCCTGAAATATAGATCAGATCATTTACTTCAACCAATGGTAAATAAGCCCCTGCAGGTTTTGGAGGTGAAGGCAGTTCAAAACCTAATGCAAATAACTTTTCTGTAATAGTTATCAATAAAGAATTTTAAAGAAAGAGTGTTATTAAATGTATTAAAACATATTAACATAAATAATAAAAAAAATTATTAAATTTTTATATGTATAAAAAATTGCTAATATCATTAGCTGTAGCCTCAACAATTACCTATTTGGTTTATATTGGTTTAATGGATTCACTAACTCGATCTTCTGTTAATTATCTATCTATTTCTAATCATACAGCAATTTCTCTTATTGTTAAAGAGAATAATTTAACATCTGAACATATTGATAAAGCAATTTCAAAATATGTTTATGTAAAAGGAAATGGTGAAATATATGATTCTAAGATAGACACAAATTTTATAGGCAATTATAAAGGAAAAACTTCGCCAACATTGACCACTGGAAATCATTTTGGATGGGAAATTTATTTTCCGATAATAAATAAAACCTATTACATTGATCATTTAACAGGAGAAACCATTTCAAAAAAGTAGAATGCAGATTTTATCTTTATACTAAATGTCAAAGAAGTAATAATTATATTTGTATTTTAAAAAATTCTATTTGTGTTTGTAAAGGGAAATGTCTTAATCTGTGACCCGATCTCATCTGTTGGAATAACCATTTTAAAAAAAGCCGGTCTTAATGTTGTGAATAAACCATCAATAACAAATTCAGAATTAATTTCAGAAGTAGAAAAATACGATGTAATTGTGGTAAGAAGTAGAACCAAAATAACTAGTGAAATTATCTCAAAAGCAAAAAATACTAAAATAATAGCAAGAGTAGGAGTTGGATTGGACAATATTGATATTGAATCTGCCAGAGTATCTCATATTGAGGTGATTAATTCTCCAGAATCTGCAATCAATGCCGTTGCAGAATTAGTGATTGGTTTAATGCTTTCGATGGCTAGAAGTTTAACTTTTGCTGATAGTGAAATGAAAAAAGGAAATTGGCTAAAGAAGGAACTAAATGGCATTGAATTAAGAGGGAAGTATTTAGGAATTGTAGGCGTAGGCAATATAGGCAGAAACTTAGCAAGAATTGCAAAAGCTCTACGTATGAATATTATTGGTTATGATATTTATCCAATCAAACGTGATTTTATAAATGAAGTTAGTATGATTACAACTGACTTTAATACATTGATAGCTAGTTCAGATTTTATTTCCTGTCATGTTCCAGCAACTCTGGAGACAAATCATATGTTTAATAAATCTGTCTTTTCACAAATGAAGCCTACCGCCTTTTTTATAAATGCCTCAAGAGGTGAAGTAGTGGATGAAAAGTCACTATATGATGCTCTAATAGCAAAAAAAATTGCTGGAGCAGCATTGGATGTCTTTGAAGAAGAACCACCAACTAATAGAAAATTAATTGAATTATCAAATGTAATTTGCACACCTCATATTGGCTCTCAAACTAAAGAATCTCAAGATTTAGCTTCAAATGTAATAGCAGAGAAAATTATACAAAAGTTATTGGAAAAAAATAGTTAGTTATTGAATTTTGAAATGTATGGACCGGGTGGGATTTGAACCCACGACCACCTACGTTTCCTCTGCCTTGGTGGCATGCAAGGCAGGTATTCTACCAGGCTAAACTACCGGCCCTTTACTCAAAACCTAAAGTTCTTATAATTTAAGTGTTTAATTAATTTTTTTGGCTATATCCATAGTAGTACAAATTTCATAATAATTCATTTCATAACAATTCAATTTATTAACAAGATTTAATAGTAATATGTGGAGAAATGAATCCTTTAAAAAATTAAGTATTATATTTTATATTTGGAAAAGTTAATATGGACACATAAAAATAATATTCATGAAAGTAGGAAAATAGATAGAGATTTTGGAAATTGACAAAAATTTTTCTTCATCTTGAAAGTATATAGGTATGTATAGTATATAATGAAGAACAGTGCTTTGTTGCCTAACTTACTATTCCTAACACATTTAGCTAACCTATTCTAGTCATAATATATGTGAACTGGAAGAAGTACAATGAATCACTTGTTAAACGTGGTGAGATACTACTTGATTTTGATGTTATAGATAATTGGGATTATGAACTAGAGAAGATGAATCAAGGGAAAGAAGGTAGAAAATTTGTATACCAGATTCATTTATCAAACTACTTGGATACATGAGAGTATATTTCCATTTGCCATACAGACAAACTGAGGGTATAGTACGAGCACATGCTGCAAATACGTTACCATCATCAATTCCAGATTATAGCAGGATTTGTAGAAGAATAAACAGATTAAATATCAAGATTTCTGATGATAACAAATCTAATTTACA
>JAATVJ010000388.1 GCA_014523515.1 Nitrososphaerales archaeon TH1177
GTATATGAATGGATGGAAACACCTGGTCATCCAGGCTCTGATAAAAAACCTCTAATGGCAAGAGAAAAAGATTGTATTTTCTGTTTGGCATGTGAAAATGTTTGTCCACCACAAGCTATCAAAATCTATCAAAAATAAAGCCAAGTAACTTTACTTTTAGTTTACTATTACAAGAATAATGATGACCAGTTAAAGGGCTTCGTTTTATACCAAGAAGTGATTACATTTATTAAATGATTGACGAGGCTGATACAACAAAAAAATTTCTCTGTCATTTCTTTGTAATAGACGAAATAAAAATAAATAACTTTGATGTAAATATTTTAGTCATCTATCATTATCTCGTTAAAAAGGAACGAGTTAGTTAATAAATACAATTAAAAGCTTCTAATCCTTTATTATGTATATTTATAAATATGATAAATAAAAATACCGATAAATCTAATAAATTAATTCATGAATCTAGTCCTTATCTTTTGCAACATGCATATAATCCAGTTGAATGGTTTCCTTGGGGAAAAGAAGCATTAAGTAAAGCTAAAAATGAAGATAAACCAATTTTTCTTAGCATCGGGTACAGCGCTTGTCATTGGTGTCATGTTATGGCACATGAATCTTTTGAAGATGAAAATATTGCAGACATTATGAATTCAAAATTTGTTAATATCAAGGTTGATAGAGAAGAGAGACCTGATTTAGATGATATTTACCAAAAAGCATGTCAACTTGCTAGTGGGAATGGTGGTTGGCCTTTATCTGTATTTCTTACTCCTGACCAGAAACCTTTCTACGTTGGAACCTATTTCCCTAAACAATCAAGATATGGTATTCCTGGTTTTGCTAATATTTTAGAAACATTATCTAAAGCTTACAAAGATAAAAAAGGAGATATTGATAAAACAACTCAAGAATTTATGGCATCTCTAATAGAATCATCATCTAGTCTTAGTAAAATACAAAATATAGAAATTGAAAAAAGTATATTGGATGAATCTGCTGTAAATCTTCTTCAAATTGCTGATAAAGTACATGGAGGATTTGGACAAGCTCCTAAATTTCCTAATACAACTAATCTTTTGTTTTTACTTAGATATTACGACTATTCAAAAAATTCTCATTTTCTTAATTTTATAGAATTTACTGCAAAAAAGATGGCAAAGGGTGGAATACATGATCATATTGGCGGTGGATTTTCAAGATATTCTACTGATGAAAGATGGCTAGTTCCTCATTTTGAAAAGATGCTATATGATAACGCATTGTTAATTCAATTATTTGCAGAATTGTATCAAGCAACTAAAAGAGATTATTATTTAAGCTTAATAAAAAAAACTATAGACTATTTAGTTAGAGAGATGACTTTTTTTAACGGAAATGACGAATGTGCATTCTATTCTGCTCAAGATGCCGATTCCGAAGGAGTAGAAGGAAAATTCTATATTTGGACAAAAAATGAAATTAAAGAAAAAATAACAGATAATCAAAAATTTGAATTATTCTGTGATTATTTCGGAATAACTCAAGGAGGTAATTTTGAAGGAAAGAATATACTAAATATTACTAAATCCATAGAATCATTATCAAAGCAATACAATCTCTCAATGGATAAAGTAGAACTTGTTTTAAACGAATCATTAGAGATTTTATTTAAAGTCAGAAATACAAGAATTCCTCCTGAAAAAGATGAAAAGATTTTAACTTCTTGGAATTCATTAATGATTTCAGCCATAGTATCAGCATACAAGGTTACTGATAATCCAGAGTATTTGAATTATGCAAAAAAAACAATAAATTTTATTGAAAATAAATTGTCGTATGATGGTAATAGATTAAAACACACCCATAAAGATGGAATCTCAAAACTTAATGGATATTTGGATGATTATTCCTATTATATTAATTCTCTTTTAGACGTTTTCGAAGTAACTTCAAATCCATTTTATCTAGAAAGAGCCATACAGTATACTGTTGCAATGATAAATCACTTTTGGGATGAAAAAGAAAATTGTTTCTTTTTTACTTCTGATGATCATGAAAATTTGATTCTAAGAACCAAAAATTTCTATGACTTGGCTATCCCAAGCGGCAACTCTATGGCTGTCTATGCCTTATTACGTCTTCATTTTCTGACTCAAAATTATGATTATCTAGATAAAGCAGAATTAATTGTTAAATCTTGTTATAAAGCCGCATTAGGAAATCCTTTCGGATTTGGTCAATTGCTAATTTCATTATATTTATATTTTATAAAACCTATAGAAATAATAATACTTCAAAATAAAAGTGATGATCATAATAATAGAGAAATAGAATCGTGGATAATGAAAGAATATATACCAAATGGATTAATCTTAACTTTAAAATATCCATCTGAAGAATCACAAAAATTGCTCTCATCAGATATTTTTACAATTTTAAAGGGGAAAAAAATAGATATCACAGATGATAATAAAGCTAAAGAATGTGTCTATATTTGCAAAGATTTTACCTGTTTATTACCTATGTATTCAATATCTGATCTAAAAAAATATTTTAACAGTAATAAATAACTTATAATAGATGAAATTAGTAAATGAAAAATCTAAATCTACAAGCCTTTTATTTGCTTACCAAGTTGGGACAGTTTGCATATGTGACTACTCCTGAAGCTCTACTTCAAAATAAAAATTTTTTAATTTCTGATATACCTCTTTTCCCTATTACTATTATATGAATACTTTCTTTTTCAGGATATTGTATTATTTCTCCATAATTAGATACTACTTTTAATATTACCTTCGTTGATAATTTATATTTTGGATTCTCTCCTTTATCATATTTTATATTCTATTAAACCAATCCCTAGAATCTTTTTTTGCATTTGAATAATTATATCAATCTGTTTGGGAGTGACAAGACCTTTCAAATTAATATACTCATACTGAGATGGTGAAACTACTATATAGAGAGAAGAGTTATTTTGGAATTAAACTTACTAGCAATGTTGCTGGTATTATGAAGCGTACAAAAAAGGGCTCTGAGCCATCAATGGAGACAAGTATTTGCCAAAACTCTTGATTGATATAATAAAGTCTTTTGTAATCGCAAATAAATAAGTCTTGTATTTTCTATCGATTAATAAAAGAATATATTATCAAGATGCAATTAAAATTAGAAATCAATGGGTTTGATAAAAGAAGAGTAAGAAGGATAAATCTTTTGTTTTAGATAAATCTTTTTTCTAATTATTTAATTTATTATTAATAGATAGTCATATATATATAAGAGAAATTCCCCATTAGATTGGGTTTATAGATACGACTCATTTGTTAAAAATTGAATTACATTGTCATAACGTTTTTTCAAATAATATGAATGGTTCACCTAGGGTTCCATTTGATTGTGGTGTAACTGTTGAAGATCAATTATTGTTAGCCTATGAAAAAAAAATTGATGTTATATTCATTACAAATCACAATACTTTGAATGGATATAAACAAATGTTAGAATATAAGGAAAATCATGAAAAATTCAAAAATATTAAGATTTACCCTGCAGAAGAAATAACAATAAATACAAAAGGTCATGTTTTGGCATATGGAATCCATGAGACCATAAAGCCTGGAATGGATATTGATGACACTTTGGATACAATAAGAAAACAAAATGCTATTTCCTGTGCTGCTCATCCATTTGCAGTTTCCAATGGAATCAGAGAAAATGCAATAAAATGCGACATGATAGAATCATTTAAC
>JAATVJ010000389.1 GCA_014523515.1 Nitrososphaerales archaeon TH1177
ATGGTTTAAATAGTAATAAATAACTTATTAATGGTTACAAATTTGAAAATAAACAAATATAAAAATTTTATCCATCATTTATCTGATTTCTCTTTTTTTCTTTTCTATATTTTTTTCACTTGATAATCTTTCTAGGTTATAATCATTAAGATCAACAAATTTTATTCCTTGAGATAAAAGAGGATGAACATCTCTTATTTTTTTAAAAATTTCTTGACAGATATAACGATAATCAGGATGACCTTGTGGTACAGTTCTTAATTCAATCATATGCGTCGCTTCTCTAAGATTCAATTTAATAAAAAATGGATATCTATATGCAAAATTAACTACATATTGAGCTTCCTCAGGATAATCCTTGACAAGAATTTCAAATACCTCATTACATTTATACATGCAATCTTTGAAATCATTTAAAATTCCAAGATCAGAAATTTCCTTAGGCATATCATATCCATGTTTAGTAGAAAGTAATTGTCTTTCCAAAGTTAATATTCTATGTCGATGTAGATCACGAAACATTCCAAAATTAGTAAGCATTTCAAATGTATATTCAATCATTTCATAAGCTCTACCAGGACGTTGTCTTCTATTTGTTCGTAAACTTGTATACGCCCTAATTATTTTGTGTCTATCTTCTATTGGTAAAGATCGTACAAATTCTGTAATTTTTGTAAGTGTATGTCCTGCTGCTTGTTCAAATAGAATAGATGATGCAATTTTTACTTCTGCTTCAAAGTTATCTTCATAAAATATTAGATTTAAATAATTAAGATTAGAATTGATTGTAATATGTGAAAGATATTCTTTAGCCATTTTGAGAATAATATCCTTTGTATTTTTTAGATAATTTTGCATAGATATTCCATATTGATTTTTTGCTCTATAAACAAACGATGGAATTATCAAATTAAGCTCTTCATATAATTGATCAGATAAGACATTCATTTCACTTAAATTTGAGGCAGATAATCTTGTTAAAAGATATTCAAAAGCTCTTCCATTACCAGTAATACCTAAATTAGTAAGAGTAGATGCCGGTAAAAGCCCACGTAAAAGATCTAAAGATTTAGCTTTTATAGTACTCTTATATACTCTTTGAGCAGACTTTATATCATCAGATTCTTTTAAATTATTAAAGTATATATCATGTTTAGAAATAGAATCATAAAATTGAAAATTATCTATAGGTTCTCTTTCCATAATAAATTTTTGCATAGTTTCTAGATTCTTAGAATAAATATCAAAAGCATAGTTACATACTTCTAAATACATATCTGCATAATTAGAATTCATTATTTTTCTTTCTTTCAAATATTTATATTGACCATTATTTTTCTTATCAAAAGAAACGTATCTCGATGACTTTTCTAGATAGGACAAACCGATTCTTTGATCTTCTATGTTTTTAGCTGCAATATTAGATACGGATTCAATTGCAACCTGTGCTTCTCCTAATTCTGCAACGGAATCATCACCATATTCTAATAATACTCTTTTATAAAATTCATCTCCACGATTAGGATTGTTTGCAAATTCATCTAAAAATATTCTACGCATACTTTTATCCGATCGTGAATATCGTGACATTAATGCACCTCGATCAACTTGTTTAGGCGTTATTATTGCAAAAATTGATTTATCGGTATTAGTAAAATGTGATAAAAGGATCTCTCTTTCTTTTTCAGAAAATAGTTCTTCAGTGAACGAATACATCAATAAGATATAATAATTATTCTATATTTATATAATTAAAATAACAAAAAAATAAAATAAAAGTTTTGGTTGATTTTAACCTTCTTCCCAACCTTTGTTAAACAATCCTGCTTTCTTTAATGGAATTGGTTGTCCCGGTGTATAGTCCATTGGTCTCATCCAGAAAATTGCCTTTGTTGGACAGACACCAATACATGCACCATCAGAGATGCATCTTTCTGGATAAAATACAAAGGCTTTGCCTCTTTTCCACCCTTCTACTGGCTTTACTCTGAGGACATCTGGACCAAGAGTGGTACAAATTTCTACACATAGTGCACACCCAATACAGTGTTGTTCACTTATATCTGGAATAATTGCAACTGGCATCTATTTCACTAATTTCGGATTCATCCTGAAACTATTTAAACCCTATGTCGTATATATAACACCGATATAATATTCTAATAAAAAAATAAAAATAAAATTTAGTTTATTGGTTACTGTACTTGTTTTTGTTTTGTTTTGCTTTTTTATTATTTAGAACTTTGTTGGAGTTTGTAATAATTCTCCAATTTCGTTATGCATTTTGAGAAAGTTTAATCCTTTTTCTGTAGTTTTATAGGTTTGAGTCCCCTCAAGATATTCTAAGAGATTGTTCTCAATTAAGACAGAAAGATATTCTCTTAATTGTGCATAACTAAGAAAAGCTTTGTACATAATTTTTGTCTTGGTTGCTCCTCCATTAGCTGCCTCTAGTATCATTGCTACTATTTCTGTTCTACTTCTGTATTTCACGATCATCATACACAATATTTCTTTATTTTAATATATTGACAAAATGTAGTATAACATTATTCTCTATCATAACTCAATTTTTAATTATCATATAAAAAAATATTTTTAATTAATTGTTAACTAAAATTAGATAACAATTATCACTTAAATATATATAAATATTTTAGTTAAAAAATATTAACCTATAATTATTATGTATTGTGATAATATTTAATTAAGAAGAATTGTCATTATATATGATGTCAATTGATAAAGACAATTCATCATCTGACATAAATTTTACAAGTTCACATTTGAAAATTTCATTAGATAAAAGTACTTTTCAAATTAAAAGAGCACAATCGTTGCAAAATATCGAAAAATTTTGGACAGAACAAGCAAAAAATTTAGTATGGAATAAATATTGGGATAAGACTTTGGAATGGAATCCTCCATTTGCCAAATGGTTTGTTGGTGGATTAGTAAATGCATCAATAAATTGCTTAGACAAACATATTAATTCTGAAATCAAAAATAAGGCTGCCATAATATGGGAAGGAGAAAATGGAGAAAATATAACTCTAACATATTATCAACTCTATCAAAAAGTTAATCAATTTTCAAATGCCTTAAAAAATCTTGGTATAAGAAAAGGAGACCGTGTAACAATCTATTTGCCAATGGTTCCAGAACTTCCAATTGCAATTTTAGCTTGTTCAAGAATCGGTGCCATCCACAATGTAATTTTTTCTGGTTTTAGTTCTACAGCATTGGTGGATCGGATAAATGATGCCAAATCTAAGATCATAATTACTGCTGATGGAGGATTTAGAAGAGGAAATATAATTGAATTAAAAAAAATTGTTGATGAAGCTATTATCAATACTCCTTCAATACAAAATGTTATAGTTCTACGACGAACGGGAAATCACATTGAGATGAGAGGTAAAGATGTTTGGTGGCATGAGATAATTCAAAATCAATCATCTTATTGTGAACCTGAATTAATAGAAAGTATACATCCTCTTTTTATTCTTTATACATCTGGAACAACCGGTAAGCCAAAAGGAGTTGTTCATAGTACGGGAGGTTATTTGACACATATTTATTCTACAGCAAAATGGGTTTTCGATTTTAATCAACAAGATATTTTTTTCTGTACTGCAGATATAGGATGGATAACAGGTCATAGCTATATAGTTTATGCACCTTTAATGCATGGAGTAACTGAGATACTGTATGAAGGAACAGCCGACTATCCACATCCAGATAGATATTGGTCGTTTATTGAAAAATATGGAATAACTATTTTGTATACTACACCTACTGCTCTTAGAATGTATATGAGATATGGCAACGAAATACCAAATTCATTTAATTTATCAACTCTTCGATTACTAGGAACAGTAGGAGAACCAATTAACCCAGAAGTATGGATGTGGTATTTTACAATAATTGGAAAGGAAAAATGTCCTATAGTAGATACATGGTGGCAAACAGAAACAGGCGGAATAATGATTAGCCATTGTACGGGAATAGATATTATGCCAATGAAACCAGGGTCAGCAATGTTTCCTGTACCAGGCGTAGATCTAGCTGTTGTAAATGAAGAAGGAAATACTTTACCACAAAATCAAAAAGGTTATTTAGTTATTAGAAAGCCATGGCCAGGTATGTTAATGACTTTATGGGAAGATGATGGTAAGTATAAAAATAATTACTGGAAGTTTCAAAATTATTACTATTTTACTGGAGATTATGCTATTATAGATGATGAGCTTTATTTTTGGCTTTTAGGTAGATCAGATGATGTTATTAAAATTTCAGGACATAGATTAGGTACAATTGAATTAGAAAGTACCTTTATATCACATGAATCTGTAGCTGAGGCAGCAGTCACTAGTAAACCTGATAGGATAAAAGGTGAATCCATTATAGCATTCCTAGTATTAAAGAAAGATTTTGTTGAATCAGATCAATTACGTAAAGAAATAATAGAGCATATTAGAAACAATATAGGAGCTATCGCTACCCCAAATGAGGTATATTTTGTGGACAGGCTACCAAAAACAAGAAGTGGCAAAATAATGAGAAGATTATTAAAGTCTGTAGTTAGTGGTTTAACTATAGGAGATACTACTACTCTAGAGGATGGCACATCCATTAAAGAAATTCAGAAAATCTATAATGACCTAAATGATATAATAAAAAATAAGTAGATATTTAATTGATTATTTTGATTATTTACTAAAAGTAAAATTCAAATCACAGAGTCATTATATTACTTGAGTTGGTTCGCAAGATGGCTGTCTTAATTCCGGCTGCACTTGCGTCTTTTTTTATTGGGATAGCAGGTATAATTTTTGTTCCGGATGAGATCAAAAATAAACCTTTGGATTTTGACAAGGGAACGATCAGGTTAGGTGATTCAGTAATAAATGTAGAAGTAGCAGAATCAGATAATGAAAGACAAAGATGGCTAATGTTCAGAAATGAGGAATTTCCATTAAACTCTGCAATGATTTTAGTTTATCCAAAATCTGATCTCTATGCATTATGGCTTTTAAATATTCAATATAATCTTGATATTATGTGGTTCAATGA
>JAATVJ010000390.1 GCA_014523515.1 Nitrososphaerales archaeon TH1177
AATCCTATAAATAAAATAAGTGAAGAAGATATTGAATTCTTTCTAGATGTATTAGAAAAATCTACTGATTATATTAAAGTTAGAAATTTACAAAAAATGATGGGTGGAAAATTTAACTCTACTCAAATTAATACTATTTTTAAATATTTGGAACGATCAAAATTAATTGAGACGGATCTTGATGGAAATATTATATGGATTAAGACGAAAAAAATAAATGAATACCAAACTCTTGGTGACATAATTAACAAGAATGACCAAGTTAAGAATCTTCTTAAAAATGATAAAGACTTATAAAAGAAATAATAAATTATAAAAGTTTGTATAAAAAATAATTTATAATCTTCATTTAAAAGAGTTTTTATTTTTATTATTAGTATTAGCTTTAATTTTTATTTGATGCTTATCAATATCCGACTTTCACTCACCTATTACTTTGATAAGAACTTTTTTAGGTCTTTGACCATCAAATTCTCCGTAGAAAATTTGTTCCCATGGTCCAAAGTCTAAATTTCCATTAGTTATAGCTATTATAACTTCTCGTCCCATTATTTGACGTTTTAAATGAGCATCGGCATTATCTTCTCCTGTATCATTATGTCTATATTGTTCAATAGGATTATGAGGAGTAACTTTTCAAGCCATTTCTGAAAATCATAATGGAGCCCTGTTTCATTATCATTGATAAATACACTAGCGGATATATGCATAGCGTTTACAAGACATAAACCTTCTCTAACTTGACTTTCTTTGATTACAGTTCTTACTTCTGGAGTTATATTGATAAAGTCTATTCTTTTTTTTGTATTAAAAACTAAATAGTGTGTTTTAAATTTCATAATAGAAAAATTTTTGCAACTAACGACTATTTTATGTTATGATTGTATTTATTATTTTAAACAATACTCTCATATATTCACAATTATAATTGAAACGAAAATTTATTAGTTCATATACCAAATTTATAAGATTAATCTGAAATATAAACTACCTTTTTTCTTGATTTTGTACCTTGGATTATTTTTATTTTATCAGTGGATACTTGAAAATACTTAGATAATAATTTAATTAATTCACGATTAGCCTCTCCTTGTTCTGGTTTTGACTTGATAGATACTTTTATTTCATTTCCTTTTACTTGAAATAACTCTGATGTATTAAAACAAATACTAATAAAATATTTCATATCTATCTTATAATGCTTTCAATATAATATCTTTAAAGAAGAGGAGATTTGATGTATTTTTATATCGGAGTAAGCTGAAATTTTGTAGATGTAATGGCTGATTCATTGATCAAACTTTTTTATAAAGATATTAATCCAAAAAAGTGGATTTCTCGATACTATAATAATTCATTAATGTATTTGATTATAATGCTTTTATTTTATCATAGTATAGGAATAATTTCTTCTTCTATAGGAACAATAATAATAGATAATTCAATAATAGAATATGAAGAACCAAATCCTCCACTTTCTATGTTTCCAGTTATTTTAGCTGGACCAATAGAAGAGTCATTATTTTTTGGAATTCCATTTTATGCTTTTGGTAATAACTTATTTGTACTAATTGGTGGAATAGCATGGGCAATGTTACACATCTTAAATACGTATAGTATAGAAGTTAATCAATTATCTTATGCAAATTGGCTGTTTGTAATTCCGTCACTTTTTTTTAGTTTAAGAACATGGATAAGTGGAAAAGGATGGTTCGCAATACTTGGCCATTCAATATGGAATCTATTATTCTTTAGTTTAAGTTGCATTTTTCAAGAAACAATCTGTTCATATAGCTTTGAGAGTGAATATATAAGCATAACATTACTTTCTGGTATCTTACTCACAGTAGTTTATTTATTGATGAAACGAAGAATGAATACTGATCAGAAATAGTAGAAAACTTATTTTATTTTATCGATATAATGAATATTTTCTTCGGATATTTTCATTCATTCGGTATGATAGTTTGTCAGATATTTCATCTTGTTTATTATCGAACTTTGTCATTCTTTTTTCTGTAAAAATAAAAGGACCGTAAAGATAATTCTGTCCTTTAATTGGTTTCACTGGATCAAGTGATGAAAGAAGGGAATTAATGCGAACATTAACATCCATATTATTAATAGAATTATTATTTTCATCTTTAGAAATATTTGTTAGAAAATTCTTAAGTACATCTGCATCCAATTTCCTGTATCCAAATTGTGTTGTATTGAGTTTTTTTTCTATTATAGAAGAATCTGCTGTAATCTTTGTACCCATTACTAAGGGATTAGGTTTGTAAATAGAATCAATTTTTAATTGCCAAACTTCATCAGGATTAGAAACAATGGCATCAAAAAAAGAGTCCTTTACTTGAGAAGTTGAGATAATAAAATTCCATTTTCTTTGATTTGTAGAATATTTATTAAATAGATATTTAGCAAGATCATGATCTTCTAATATTTCCATACAAGAAATTATTAAAAAATTCCATATAAATTAATAGTAAAACAAGAATTTGCCTATTGTATATGAGTAATCTACAAAAAGAAAGAATTTAGTGAACCTCAACATAAAGCATTTCATTTTCTATTATTACTGGATAAGATCCCGTAGATTTGAGGTTTTGTGGAAACCATATTAAATTGCCATTTGTAATATCCCATTTAGCCCCATGCCAAGGACATTTTAATTCTTTGCCATTTAATTCTCCCTCATGTAATTCTGCGCCTGCATGAGTGCAAATATTACCAATAGCATAGTAATTTCCTTTAACATTAGCTACTAGGATTTCTTTTCCACCTGCAGTCATATGTG
>JAATVJ010000391.1 GCA_014523515.1 Nitrososphaerales archaeon TH1177
AAAATTTAAAAAGAAGATGATGGGAGGTTCAATTATTATTTCAGCTACAAAGTAATTTGATAAATTATCTTGTAGTATTTTTGTGAAATAAAATATATATGTGATATCAATATGGTAATAAATTATTATTATCGTTATTATTATTATCCTTTAATAATAGAGAAGTATGTTATTTATTTTTAAATAAAGACCGTGTTACAATTATTATTCCAAAGATTGGAAACAAGGAAATGAATACATAGGGAAATATTGCTATAAAAATTGAAGGTTCGAAAATCCCCATGGTTTACACCTTATAGATTTTGAAAATCATATACTTGATTATCTGAACTTTGAATATGCTTCATTTAGATATCCATCTAATTTGTTTTTCCAAGTAGTAAACCCTTCTGGTTTTAGGGGATAAGCATGATAATGATCTACTAATTTTTTATTTAATTGAGATGTATATTTTAAGTCTTCAGCTAAGGTTTTATTTAACACTCCTCTTATTAACATTCCAACTTTATCTAAGGTGCCAAATTCTGGATGCTCGCCATTAGTAATTTTTTCTATATCGAACTTTGAAAGAAAATGTTTCATTCCATAATCAATGTGTTCATTTGATAACGTCTGTAACATTCGTCTAAAAACCTCTAGCCCGGCTGTTTTATATCCATAATCGTTAATAAAGTCAATATTATATTTCCAAAGACTTTCCTCAGATACATCTGATGCTTGAAGAGCCTCAACAGCATTTTTTCCAGCAATAGTTGCTGCAATTATTGCAGGTCCTATTCCCCCTGCATCCAAAGGTTTTGGCATCCATGCTGAATCACCCACCAACATATACCCATTGCAAACCATACAATCATTTTGCCTTCTAACCGAAACTTGCCAAGTTCCCCATGTATTGCCTTGGTCTTCATCTGTTGTAGGGATTTCTGGAGCAGTAATAACTGGATTTATTCTAACATATTCATCTATGAGATTTTTCAAATTTTTACTAGTACCATGATTTTTATTATAGGAATTAAAGGCTCGTTGTTGTACACCTAATCCAATATTTACCTTATCTGGACCTTTGGGAAATACCCATGCATAGCCCCCAGGTGCTAACTGTTGGTCAAGATGAATTATACAATAGTCAGGGTCAAAATATGTTTTATCTTCTCCATTTATCCTAAAGTTATAGATATATCGTCCAGTTGATTCTAAATCATCACGGTCTATTTTTTTTTGAATATATGATTTTATTGGTAAATTTGATCTTAATACCGATGTTACACCTGTACAATCAATAGTCAATTTTGCAGTTTTTTTAATTACTTTTTTCGTTTTTAGTTCTTCTCCTTCTATTCCAATAACAAAATTATCTTCTACCAATAAGGAACGCAGGGCTATATTTTCCATTATTTCAATTCCTAATTTTTTAGCATCGTTTAACTGTTTTTGCGGTAAAAGTCTTCTATTCAGAATATATCCATCACCGTCAAAAGAAATTCCAGTTTTATGATCAGGCGAGTAGGCTATAACCCCTTTAACGGGATGTTCTATTTCTGGCCATCCCCAAGAAATATTAATTCTCTTTGTCATGTAATCTACACTATTCTTTCCAACCGCATCTCCACATATCCATCCATTAATGGTCTTTTTTCCTAACTCTGAAAAGGAATTTCTATCAATTACGAGAATTTTTAAAGATTGTTTTGAATAGTATGCAGCGGATGCAGCGACAATCATACCGGCTAATCCACCTCCAGCTATTATAATATCATAATCAGGTCTATTCTGCGACATGAATTAATTTTTTTGCAAAAGTACAATATTTATAGTTAAGTCAATTTTTAATCTCATTGTAAGAATAAATTATAAGATTATAATACTAAAACAGCCCTTTATAATAAATACAATATTTTTATAAAATATCTTATACTATATCAAAAACTATCTGTAATCGACAAAATATTTATAGCGTTTTTCTACTTCTCTGTTTTCACCCTTTCTTACTTTTTCCATTTCTTTTTTTAACAAGATTCTTGCATATTGTTTAAATTTATTACTTTCAGAGGTATCAGGGAAAGAAGAGAGGGTATATTCAAAATGTGTCATATATTCAATAACTTTATTTTTAAACTCATCAAGAGTTGGATTAAAAATATTATTTACTTTGTACCACGATGTAGCACAAGCCGTAGAGTATATCTTAGCTAAATCTTCAACCAATCTTTCTATTTCAAAATAATCAGGCACAAATATAATTAAATCTTCTTATATATGAAATTATTAAAAAATAAATAATTGATTACTTTGAAGTTGCTTTAACTGTGATAATAATTTTTGAACTACATAGAATTTCTTTACAACGATTCCTAATAGTAACTTCTGTTACACCAGCAAGTCCTGAAACATCGATTTGAAGTATGTTCATTCCTAGAAGAACTGAAGATAAATATATGTAAGCGGCTGCAATGCCATTAGGGGATTTTCCATCTACAAGCAAATTTTTTGAAGTTTTATGTGCCAAATCGATTGCAAGTCTTTCAATTCTTGTGTCCAGTTTTGCTAAATTAATTAATTTGGCAATATAGTGATCTATTGATAGAGATTGCGAAATACTATTGAAAACATTTTTTGATCTATTTTGAGAACTATTATCATTGTCATTTGATTTAATTAATTGATATTTAGATAAGGAAAAGGAAGTGCTAACTTTATCCTCTGTTTTAATTGGCTGCTTATTATGAAGTTTAGCATATTCATTACAAGTATCATTATATATTCCTAATTCCATACACATTATTCTATAATATTTTGATGCAAGCTTTAAACTGGCTCTATCTGTAGAAGATATTCCGGTTGCTTTCACAATTTCATCCAAAGAGCGAACAATAGAACATCTTTTACAAGTCAAATATATTGTAGCAGCAGCAATACAAGAGACAGATTTGCCTTTTGCTTCATTATTTTTTTCATAATTTCTATAAATCATTGCAGCAGTTTCAATTAGTATCTTAGGTAAACTAAGATTGGAGCATGTCTCACTAATTTTTGATAAAACATTAGATAGTCGTCTATCTTTAGATGATGAAACCCGGATTCTCGAATGCCACTTCCTTAAACTTGTCAGATGTTCTGCCATCTGAGAATTAATTGTTTTACCTCCATAATCTTTTAATCCACTTCCAATCTCAGTTCTCAAACCATAATCATGTTGAGAAAAACTCATGGCCCCGGTAGCTCTAGAAATACGATTTTTTTCTTCAAGATCTTTTGTTAACGATTCAGGTCCATAATCATTGACTTCATCTATTACAACATATCCACAATGTTGACAAAGAAATTCGCCTTTGTTAGAATCCTGTATTAAATTAGAGTTACATTCAGGACAATTATTGCAGTATTCTAAAAAAACCATTATTACATTTGGCGCCTCCGTTTTTGTTTTTTAAACGATTTTTTAAAACCTTTTGAAAAATATTTTTTAGCGTTTTTATTGATAAATTTAAAGACTTTTTCACCTGATTTTATTTTAAAATTATCTTTTAACATTATTACCGAAGCATAAGGCGAATTCACTGAGCCGATAAGTTCATTTATATTTCCAATTTTGTTTCCTTGGGAATCTATAATTGTATCGCCAGTTCTTATTGTTGTTTGTTCATAAATTCTTAAGATAAGGCGACCACTTTTCGCCTTATGAATAATTTCACCTACCCCTGTCAAGTGATAATATTAAAGTTAACTTATTTTCATATTCTTCGGTCAACATAAGTTAATAAAATTGATAAAAGAAATTAAAATAAGTTTTATATGAAAAACTGTTATACTACTTTGTTCTTTTGATTTTATTTCGTGTGGATATTATTCTAGATGATAAGGAAGAAATTATATCCAATTTTTTTTTATTTTGGTTTTTAGGTATCATGATATATCCCGATCTTACATAGGATCTTCTAGGGAATCTTGCATGATCATTAGAACTCTCTAAAGTCACATCTAATCCTTCTTCAACAGCTGCTTCATATAATTCTGAAAAAGTAGGGTCATATATTGCATTTTCTCTCTTGACACGTCTGCCTTTTTTTCTCGACAGATTTTTATTGAAATAATCTAACCAAATTATAAAATGGTCATAATCTTTCATAAACTTTCAAAATAAATATAATTATTTTAATTTTCACTTAAAGATAGAATGAAAGGATAATAGCTGAAAAATTTGTATACTAAAATGAGAAAGGTTATTTTGGTTCAAGTATTCGAAGCAACTTCTTTTGTAAGTATAGCATTCATACTTCCATGTTGTCCAGGCCTAGAAACTACTCTTGCAATTCCCAATTCTGTTTCTACTAAAGCTCCTTTACTCAAAACTCCTCGTCTTTCATAATCCTTGTTCGCAGGATTCTCTAATACTCTAATAATTTTTGTTTTTATTGTTTTTTTATTGTGGTTATCATTTACATTAACAGAATCTAAATTTTTAACTGCCAATTTAAGATTGCCCCCTCTAACTCTTCTTGTCACAATCTTATTATCTTTTCCTAAAACAGGTTCGTTTGGATATCTATCAATTTCTGATTTTCGACGCATTCTCGATGGATTTAGCCGACCACCAGTATATTTTTTACCGCCCAAGCTT
>JAATVJ010000392.1 GCA_014523515.1 Nitrososphaerales archaeon TH1177
AATTTCGAAGTAGTGCAAAAAAAACAGAAGATACTCGTATTTCTTAATACCAAGAAAAAAATTTTAAACTAAATTAGACGACTACAATTAAGATGAGGTCATTTCTGTTAGGTTTTACTATTATTATCTTTGATACAAATTTATACATAAATATCAGGGCTCAATCCATACTGTAAGCTCTACTTAAAAATAATTTAGTGCTGGTAAGACGATCGATCATACAAAAGACATAGATAATTGTCCAAATCATTCAAATCATTAATACAATATTATTCTTAACAGAATATTGTAGAAATATACAAATTGTATTAATGAAAAATAAAATGTCTGAATATAACACCATATTTTGAAACTATTTATAAGATCTAATTATTTTTCTCAAACAATATGAGAATTTGAATGAGAATGACATAAGTTATCAGTTTATAAATATATTTTATTGAAGCATACATAACTTTTCTCGATGCATATAAGAATGAATATTATTAAAACTTATAGTGTATATATTTCAAACAATAAAATGGTTATAAATTAAACTATTCACGGTACTTACTACTTATTTGTTCAAATCACTCAAGGTTTTAATAGCTTCTTTTGTGTGGTCAATTGCAGCTTGAAAGTTACCTTCACCCACCATTTTAATTGCGGCTTCTACTCTTTTTTCTGCATTTGCAATTCCTGGATTATCTTTCATTTTATCTTCAATTATCCCTTCAGCGTCAAATAATGATTTTTTTGCACTTTTATCCTGATTTTCTAATGCAGTTACTGCTTGATTCAGTAAATTCAATTCCTTATCAAATCCAGCCTTTTGAGCAAATGCATTATTATTATTATTATTAGAATTTGTCATTGCAAAAATTGACAAACCTATGATGGTTGATGCTACTACTACTACAAATATCTTTGTAAATTTGGTTTTCATAATTGTTCGATATGTATATAAAAATTGTATAAAAAGAAAAATGTAACTTAATTATAAGT
Source organism: Nitrososphaerales archaeon TH1177 (assembly GCA_014523515.1). Taxonomy (GTDB): domain Archaea; phylum Thermoproteota; class Nitrososphaeria; order Nitrososphaerales; family Nitrososphaeraceae; genus TH1177. Next base: position 985 of record JAATVJ010000392.1, read on the forward strand.
CAACTATGTTATATCAATACTTTTATTTTATTAAACAATCAACTTATTACACAGTATGAATCTACAACATATTATAGTATATATACTTGCAGCAGTAACTCTGTCTACTTCAATAATATATTTTATTTTGGCATATAATGAATATACATCTTTAATAGAGTTTGCTGCAGAAGGATTAGAAAGTGAAATACCAGAGCTTCAAATAGAAATTGCCCTTTTTGCTGGATCAGGTATAATTTATTTAGGTCTAGTAGGATGGATTTTAGTTAAGAAATTAAAAAGTGTTTTGCCTTATCCAATATTGATAGTTATTTCAATAATATTGATAATTACATATGCTGCATCAAGAACAGTAGGAGTTCCTATTATAGGTGTAGAATTCTATATTGGAAAATTTGATATGATAACAAAAGTATTACAAGGAATTATAGTTGCCATGTCAGGATATCTAGTATATAGAATAATGGCCAACAGAAGCAAGCAGGAGGAGACTATAAAAAGAAGAACATAAACGGCCGTTTGATATATATATATATATATCAACAACAATAACGTTTGAAAAAGAATCTTCTTCTATAATATTTTTTTATTTTCTATTTTATAAAATCTCTTATTTACCCTAGAAAATTAAATATAATGGTTGACAAAAGCAAAGAGATTTTCTTCAGAATATACTATGTTATCCATATTAGAATATCTTTGCTTATATTCAACAAAAACACCGATAAGTAAATATCATATAATGACAAAAATTAATGCAATCAGACAACAGCGTCCAGATAGAATTTCTCTTTTATTGAATAGATTGGAAGAAAATGGATATATTAAATTAATTGATACATCTAGTTCAAAAGCATATCTTGTCACAGAAAAAGGGTTTGAAGCTTATTTAAAATGGATTAAGGATTTTTTATCTTTTGTTAGAGATATTAATGATAATGATGATGAAAAGATATAGTAGGATGAAAAGATAGGATAGTTTAAGTTAATATATTGTTTAGATTCTTTAAATCAGAATCTATATAATTATTAGTAGGCTTTTCTATTAAGATTAGATTTTCACTAATTGTTTTATCTTTAATTTTATTTATTAGTTTGTAACTTTCTGGATCTATACTTTCTCCTATTATCATAGCTAATCCTATTTTGTTACCTCTTTTTTTATATTTTTGCAATGATTCTATAAAACTTTGAGTATTATTTTTATCAATAGCATTCTCTGCTATTTTAACTAAAATACTTCCATAGTCTTGAATAGTATTTTTTAAAGAATCTGAATCTGAATCTATGATGGGTTTAATTGTTGATTTATCAATTAAGATATCAAAAGTGGTAATAGTATCATCAATACTAATATCATAGAATTCATTATGATTATTTGATTTTGAAATATAATGATGTAATGGTTTATCTAGCTGTTCAATAGTTTCCGATAGTGCATTCAAAATTTCTTCTTTGCTATTATTGTTGATTGAAAGTAGTATACCAGTTCTAATTGCATTGTTTTCAAATAGATTTGACCATTTATCTAATATTTTTTGCGATCTCAATACTGGTCTTACTGTGAAAATAACAAATAGAATAAGGAGTATAGATACAGCAATTATCATTGCGTCAATTGTTTCGTCAGATAAAATATTCTTAAATCCTAAATCCATAGCTAAATCGAAAATTGTCATAGCTGCAATTAAAATTAGAATTATTACAACAAATGGAATATATTTTGTAAATGATTTAATTAATTGTGATGCCTCAGAACTGTATTGTGTAAGTAAAATAGAAGAATCAGCATAATCTATATTATCATCAATTCTGCCTTTTCTAGTTCCTCCATTTGTCATTGTAGCTTAATATTAGTTACTAAAATATATAAATAATGATATAACTAACTTATGGTTTATTAAAGGGAGTTATAGCAGTCTTATGACAAACCCTCAATTTGGTTTCCATTGTTGACTTTTAGTGATAACTATAAAGATGGGTTTATTATAAAAATTATAAAAAAATTACTGAATACTATTTGGATAGATAGGAGAGGAGAAGGAGGAGGATTTTATATATATATACATATTTATTATTATTTTCTATAATAATGGTATTTGATAAATACAAATCTATCTAAAAAAATTTATTAGGATCAATTTGTATAAAATACGAATCCTTACAGCAGAATCCATAGTGATAAATATTTTAAAACTTAAATTCCAATCTCCAGCATCAAAATAAAATTAATATCATTTGAATATTTTTTTGATAAAGAAAAAATTAAAACAATAATTAATGAAGAGATTTAGAAAATTTAATAAAAAATGTATCTGTCTTTATTTCATCAGATATTTCTGAAATTTTTGGACTGATATCGATCTTATATTTTAAATTTAAAAAATATGAACTTAACAATATTGTCAATATAACTAATGATTTGCTTTTTCCTTTTGAATATATACTTAAAATATTATTATTTTTGTCATACCGTAATTCTCCGGAATAGTTCATCTTTAGAGATAAATTTACTATTTGAAAAAGTTCTTCAATAGTCAAATCATTTAGATTGATTCCATATTTGCCTAAAGAATTTATAAAGGAAGCATAATTTTTGCTGGAATAAACTTTAGGAGCATGTCCACAAGTTAGTCCATTTTTATCTTTTTTATTGCTAAATAAATTATTGGTATTTTCCTGACTATGATAAGAAAGTGGAGAAATAATGGAAGAGGAAGAGGAAGGAGGAGGAGCAGGAGAAAGAGAAACCAAGTCGTTAGACTTACTATTAACTTCTAATAAAGACAAATTTGAAAGATAAATAGAATACAAATATTGAGAAGTGGAGAAACAGGAAAGATCTTCAATAAATTTAATAATTTGAACCGCTTTTAATTGATGCAATGATTCAGTTCTATTCAAATTTTTGATCTCAATTGCTTTTTTCCATTCTTCTTCAAAAATTTTCATATATGAAAATCCCAATATATCAATAGATGTAAATAATGCAGCCTTACCATTTCCTCCATCAATATTTATTATATTACTAAAATCTAGTATAATAATATTTGAAAAAACATTTCCAACTTTTATCATAATTTCATTTGGTAAAAAGGATAAATATTCACTGCCAATACATTGATTTGAAATTAAAAATTGGAACTTTACACCTTTAGTAATAGCTTTAATTAAAGATGATTTGCAGTCAGAAATTAATCTCAATCCCCAAACATCAAGAATTGCAGTAATACTAGTTCGAGAATTCTCAATCAGCACAGATAATTTTTGAAGAGTAGATTTAGGATCTAATATGAAATATCTTTTTTCTTCTAGACCTTTTAAAGAATTACTTTCATCATTAATCTTTTGTAATTTTTCAACAACTCGTTTCATATTTCTTAGTTTCTGTTCTTGTATTATTACAATTTCTTCAAAAGCTTCAGTTGGATTTATTGCACTACATATTAGAGGTTTTTGTTGGGAAATGACAGATAATCCTTTTTTCTCTAACCTTTTTAAGGTTAGATAAATTTTTGTTCTTGGTAAATGAGAATAATATGCTATTTCACTAGCAGATAGCGAACCTTTACCTATCATGGTTAAATAAGCACGAGCTTCATATTGTGATAGACCAAATTCCTCTAAATTGCCAATGAGATCATTATTTTTAATATTAATATTATTGACACATCGCGTGCTATTGTTATGAAGACTGTCATGAGGAGTTGAAAAATATTGTTTTCGCGCTCCTAAAGCTTTTTTATTATTGTTTTTTATATTATTAATATTTATATTCTGAAAGGAATGGTTGTTATCATTGATGTGTCTCTGATTCATTGATATTTTCTTAAAATAAAATTCAAAATAAAATCCCTTTGTCAATTAGATTATGTCAAAACTAAAAAAAATACTAAGCTAAATGGAAATTTGTAACTTGGATTGCTGTAACCACAGTTACTATTAAACATTGAACATGATGGTATTATATACATACTACAAGAAAAGATAATCGAAATTTTATGAGAGAAAATGGTAATTTAGAAATCGTAGAAAATAATTCTTCTTCTTTGACGACAACAATGACAACGATGACAGCATCACCATCACCAGCACCAGCAACACAATCAATCTCATCAACAGCAGCAGTAGCAGCAGCAACCGAATACACAGATGTAAAAAAAGATGATCTTACTTTAAATTCCTACCACATAACTCAGAATTGTCATAATTCTCCATTTTTACATGATAATGAATTTTATCTGATAAAACATAATATACCATCGAAACCAAAGATAAACCAAATACAATGGCGAATTAACAATGAGAAAATAAAGCTTCAAACTCTTTTCAATGAATTAAAAATTCAAGATGAGGAAGGAATAAAGAAATTAGTTATTTCCATAAAAGAGAATAATATTCAATATTCATCTTTAATCTCATCAGAATTGAATGTAATTAGAAAAACCAGTAGAGCTGTATGGACTACAAAAATTGTTTTAGATAATTTGTATAATCAAATTTGTAGTGTATCTAGTTTTAAAGATCTAGTTGAGACAATAACTCCTTCATTAACAGTAATGAAAAGTATTAGATCCTTATTAATTCCCTATATTAGGGAATCAGAACACGAGTTTAAGAATATATCAGATTTGCTATGTGATGTTCTTTTTAATGCTAGTCAGATTGGAGGATATTTAATCAATTTTAAAATAGCGAACAATACAGCATTAAATATCATAAATGACGCACTATTTAAGGCAGAAAATAAAATAAAAACAGAATTTTTACCCATTCCTAATATAATAATAACTTAAAAAAGAAACAATTTCTTCCCTGTCTATTATCTTTTGTTCGATGACTTGATTTTTTTATAATACTATTATAGTTATAGTTATTAATTTTATCTTTTGAATCTTTTTTATTTGGAAATATCATCATTGTTATAATTAGATATTACTTCTTTAGATAAAAGATAGAATAAGATAGAGATAAAATCTATTAGTATTTAGCAGTAGCCAATTAATCTATCTAATTACTTTTTTTTCCTTCATCAATATAGAAGATTGATTCATTTTTATTCAATGAAGAACCAGAGATCAGATTTAATACAGAAGTTGTAACATTTCCTCTATCTGATTCAACTCCTTCGACATTTCCTGCTAGAATTAGATATAATCTGATTCTTGATCCTAATACATCAGATAATTCTTGATTTACTGTAGCTGTATATGGTCTAAGGGCACCTCGAAATACCTCAGATCTTGCTCTGGACAATCCAGAGATTTTCTTTCCAGAAGGAGAATCAGGACCAAGAATGACTATTATTCCTGTAGAATCTTTAAATTTAGCCGGTTGATCAATTGCACCATCAGGTGCCATAAATCGTACTGCTTCTCTAGTTATCAATGCGGGAATATGGATAAAATTATTTACCAGCCCATCCCATTCTTGTCTAGATAAAGATGATAAATTGCGATTATAATCATAATCACCTGTAAAATGAATAACAGCATCAATATTTCCAAATTTTGTTTTAGCAGTATTAAAAATTCTCTTTACTTTCTCTTCATCTAAAAGGTCTAATGAATGACTATGAAAATCTTTATAAAATTTCATATCATCAGAATTTCGACTAAGGATTATTACTTGTTTTACACCAATATCATTTAGTTTGTTTGCAAGGCTAGTGACTCTTTGTACATCTTTTTCTTGTGAGGAAGTTGTTGTAATAACTACTACCTTTTCTTTTAAATCTTGTATATTATTACCATCTATAGAAGTTCCAACAATAGGTTTAACAGGATAAAATACTCTATCATTTGGAATAATCCTACCATTGATTAATTTACTGATAGTGTCATCTGATAAAGTTAGAACCATCTCCGCTACATCTTCTTGACTCAAAAATTCATTATCTACTATCATTTTACTTGTATTATTTTGGATTTTTTCTGCTATTTCCTGAATTTTTATCAACATACCTTCAATCGTTTTATTTAGATCTCCTTGATTGACAGCAGCAGAAGAAGGAGGAGAAGAAGATCCATCAGATGATACCGCCGATGAACGGGAATTGGATATTTGCTCTGCTATTTTCATAGTACCTTTTGAAAATACCTCGGAAGGCTCTCCTAAAAGATCTAATCCTTTTGTTGCAGCTAATTCGACCTCTGGCGATTCAAGACCAGGATATCCGCCTATACGTAAAAATTCTGCAGCTGCTTTTGGATAAACAGTTTTATAAATTCTATCAGAATGCACCGGTCCTGGATTGGTGGCTACAGACTTTATTCCCTTTTCTACCAACTCCCATGCTAATGCTTCAGCCAATCTATTTTTAGCTCCTTGTGCAGCAGTATATGGAGTTCTGAATCTATATGGTCTTTGTTCATATTTATTTTCTTCAGTGAAAAATGTAGCAATTGTTATTATTTTAGAACCTCTTTCCATTACTTTGAGTCCTTGAACAGATGTCCAAAAAGTTCCGGTAAGATGGATAGCAACACAATCCTTAAAATCTTGAAAGGAAGCATTAGTAAATGTCTTTACAGGACCAGACACTCCTGCATTATTTACAATAATATCAACCTTACCAAATTCTTGTTTAATAGTTGTGAACATTTCATTAATGCCAACTTCATCTGAAACATCAACTCCCGAAAAAGCTCTAACAGTACCTGATGATCCAACTTTTTTAATAATATCCATAAGGATACCAGCTGTTATATCCAATGGCTCCTTTCTTCTTCCCATTATGATGATACTCGCACCTTCTTCTGCAAATTTTTTAGCAACTGCCTGACCAATTCCTGTTCCACTCCCTGTAATCACAACAATTTTATCTGAAAATTTTAAATTTGACGATTTATTAGATGATTCTACCATTGCCATTATTATTTTGGCACATTCTATTCTACTATATATCTTTTGCTAATCTATCAGTTAGTTACCTTTAAGAGAGGATTGTGATTATATATATGACTAGCAAAGAAGAATGAGAAAATTAAATAGACTGTATCTATTAGTTCTTTTTAGTATTATTTTAGGAAATCTTCTTTTAGCATCATCATGCCAGATTTTTATCAAAGATATTTATGCACATCAACTTTTTAATTCTTCAGGACAGAAAATAGGAAAATATTATGTACAAGTTGCTACAGACCCAGAGATTCCAACAACTGGTGAATATACAAAGATAATGATGAGGATATCTATCACAGATGGTCCAGAAATTTCCGATGTTCCAATCTCTATTGATATAACAAGAAATGGCCAGGATATTGACAAAATTCCTCGAATTGTAGTAACAAATGGTCATCATGAATTTGACTACAAGTTTCTAGAACCAGGAAACTATGTTTTCTATGTATATTTACAAGACATCTACTTTAGTGGAAAAACTATAACATATTCATTTAATATCAGTACACTCAATCCTTTTGGATATATTTTTTATTCATTGATTAGTTTTGCTGTAGTAACTCCCTTTGTAGTAATGGCAATAATATTCTTTACAAATAGAAGACGAAAGAAGAAGATTCAGGCAAATAAAAGCGTAGAGAAATAATTTTTAAATGTAAATAAATCTACGACAAAAGTAAAAAAAACAAATCATTGAATTAAAGAAATTTGAGAAGAAAAAGCATATAATAGAAGTATATTATTATCTGCTGCTGCTACTACTACTAATAATAATATAGAAGAGTAGAGTAGAGAGTAAAATCTAAATTCTATAATATAAAAGAAAAGAAAAGTGAAGTAAAGAATCTAAGAAATAGTCGACTTTTCCAAGTTTGAAAAAGATTTTTCTTTATCTTGTTGTATTCGCCAGCTACCTAAAGTAACTATAACCATCATAGAGAATAAAATTATTCCTATTCCAAGATGTAAAGTTACAAGATGAGCATGGAGACGTTCTATAATTACAAATGCACCTAAGGTAATTTGAGCTACTACTGCGGCTCCTGCAATGATAGAAGCAACCTTCATTCCTTTTGGAGCCTGTTTTGATTTCAGTGTGAATATCATTGTAATGATTACCATTAATCCTGTAATTGCTGCTATGGTACGATGAAAGTATTCTATTATAAAATCTGCTAATGGAATCAATCCGGCAGGACATAGAGGCCAATCTGGACATGACAAACCTACACCTGTTGCACTAACATAACCACCAATAAATATTAAAGTAAAAAGTATAGAGAGTGTAGAAAAAGAAAGTATTTTTAAGAGCATGTCTTTTTTTTATCGCTCTCTTTTTTCTCTATTTTTGTTATTTTTATTTTTTATTCTACTACCAAAGTACCAGTCATGTATGGATGTACCGTGCAATAATATGGATATGTTCCCGCATCAACGTTTGATGTCTCTAGTACTTTGAATTCTCCACCATTTATTATACTTGTATCAAAGATCTTGCCCGAATTTGCATCTGATGCACCTTCACCATTTGTAACTGTATGAGGCATCAGATCTACATTGTCAACAAGTATTGTATTGCCCTTTGTAACTGTTAGTTCGTCTGGATCATAGTCAGGATTACCTTGTGTAACAGCTCCATCCAAAATTGTCAATGTAACATCAGTTTGAGGCTTTTCTGCTGCTGGAGCCTCGGCAGTAGTGGATATTGGAGTAGGATGAGCGCCCGGTCCCGGAGGAGGGTTAGACAAGTCAAATTCAGGTTTTAGTTTAGATGATGGTGGTGGAGACGTGATCATGTGATCAAAATTAGTTACTGCTATGACTGCACCTAGTATCAGAAGGCCCACCAGTATAACTAGACCTTTGGCTAGCCTTCTTGAGGTTGTTCTAATGATGGGGGTCTCGTCGTCTGTAGTCATAATACTCCTCTCCAATCTTGAATGGATCTCTCATTTCTGCTGCTACTCCTTTCACAGAACTCTTTAGGAAATTGTATACCATTAGAAGATAGGAAAATCCAACTACCCATGCACCTGTTGTTGCAATTTGGTTCATCGCTATCCATTCTGGCAATGGAATATAATCGAAATACCTTCTGGGCATTCCATATAATCCCAATACGTGTTGGGTCATAAACACGAATATTATACCAGTAAATGCAGCTACAAAGTGTATCTTTGCTAGTTTTTCGTTATACATTCTTCCGGTAATTAACGGGAACATGTAGTACAAGAATCCTGTAAATGCGAGCGATACTGTACCCATTAGGATCAAGTGGAAGTGTCCCACAACCCAATAGCTATCATGAGTGATAAAGTCTAAAGGTAATGCAGTATTTACAACACCACCTGCTCCTGATGCGAAGAATAACAAAATTGATCCTATAGCAAAAAGCATTGGAGCGGCAAATTTGATTCTTCCACCCCACATGGTTGCTAGCCAGTTAAAGACATGCATTGATGAAGCTGGCACTGCTGCCAAAGTACCTACCATAAAGACAGTCTTTTCTGTGAAACTCATACCTGTTGCAAGCATATGATGGGCCCAAGAAGCAAATCCAATAGTGGATAATAGTATAAACGCTATTACACCCGACTGGTAGCTAAATATAGGCTTCCTAGAGAACTTGGGTATCATTTCATATAACATACCAACACCCGGCAGCAAGAATATGTACACTTCGGGATGGAAGGTAAACCAAAAGAGATGCTGATACGCTATCGGATCTCCACCCATTGCAGGGTTAAAGAATCCACTTACACCCAGCCTATCTGTATACAACATGATTAATGCTGCAGCAAAGGTAGGGATAGCAACTAACACCATAAATGAAATTGATAGTATGGACCAAGCAAATAATGACATTTTCATTATTGGTAAATCTGGATGTTTACACTTGAGAATTGTCACTATAAAGTTTACAGAACCAAGTACAGATGATATACCCAAGAGCTTTAAACCAAAGATCCATAACTCGGCCGCAGGTCCCGGTGCACGTATAATCGAATAAGGTGGATATGCAGTCCAACCCAGATCCGCAAATCCCATCCAGACCATTGCAGCTCCGACAGGTATCATCCAAAATGCTACTGCATTCAATTTAGGCCATGCCATATCTTTGTATCTAATTAGAATTGGAATCAAATAATTACCAATACCTGCAGCAAATGGAATAGCCCAAAGGAATAGCATTGTTGTACCATGCACGGTAAAGAATCTATGAAATGTATTTGGATCTGGAATTATTTGCTGTCCTGGTAAAAATAATTCTGCTCTAATTGCCAAAGCTAAAGCTCCTCCCATCATCAAGAAGGTTACGGATAAAATAATATACAGTAAACCTATATCTGTATGATGAGTGGAGAAAATTATCTCCCACAATGGACGTGGTTGTTTAACTTCTAGAACCATTTTACTTCCTCCTCCATATAATCAGACAACACATTTTACAAATATCTTTATCAATAAAAGTATTTTGTTTATTCATTTATATCCACCCTCACTCTCTCTCTCTCTATCTCTTTCTATCTCTATTTCTCTCTCGCTCTCTTTATCTCTCTCGCTCTCTCTATCTGTCTTTTTTTTCTTACCCAACTTACTCAACTATCAAACTCCCCTTCATGTATGGATGTACCATACAATAGTATGGATATGTTCCTGCATCAATGTTTGATGTCTCTAATTCTGCTGATTCTCCTCCCATAATCATGCCGGTATCAAAGATCTTGGCAGAATTTGGATCTGTTGCACTTTCACCATTTGTAACTGTATGAGGCATAGTATCTACATTATCAACAAGTATTGTATCACCTTTTTTGACTGTTAGTTCGTCTGGATCATAGTCAGGATTTCCCGTTATTGAAGAACCTTCAAGAATTGTCAATGTAACACCTGCAGCTGCTTGTTGAGCTGATTCTCCCTCAGAGGTAGTAGCTGTAGTAGCATTTCCTGATGTGCCAGATGTAGTAGTATCTGCTGAAGGTTGTGTTCCTACTGCAGCTGTCTGCCCAGTGGATGGTGTTGTTGTTGTTGCTGCTGGTGTTTCTTCAGCTGCACCATCACCTTCTGTTTCTGCAGCTGCAGGAGTGGTACTTGGAGGTTCAACAAATAATTTTGCTTTCATATTATAATGACTGAATCCACAGTATTCTCTACATTGGATTAGGAACTCACCAGTTTCATCAAACATATTCCATAATGTATTGATTCTTCCCGGCACTGCATCCATCAATATAGTATAATCAGGCACGTTAAAGTTATGATTTACATCAAGAGAAGAAATTTCAAATCTATAGGGTTTGCCTTGTTCAACATGAAGTTCATTTACTTCTTTGGTTCCATCTGCATGCTCAAAACTCCAAAACCATTGTTGTCCCATAACCTTAATGGTTTCAGCCTCAGCTGGAACTTCTTCTATTATTCTTTCTACATCCCAAGATGCTGCACCTACCCAGATTAAAATTGCAACTACCGCACCTATGTAAACCCACTCATATATAGCATGGGCCATTAGACGCCAGTGTCCTCCTTCGCTGGTTCGGCAAATCTCTGCCTTGGGTGAGACTCCCTATATCTCCAACATATATACACAATGGTAGCAGATACTATTGCACCGACAATAAATGCGGCCACCATCAGGCTATAAAATAGGCCCCATACTTCTGCATTTCGATTTAGAAATCCCTCTGCAGGTTCCTGAGCAAAAGCTTGTTCAAAAAAACTAACATAAAGTATAGTGAAGAGGGGTAAAAAAGCCATTAATAACCAATATTTAGATTGCAATCTCATTACTCCCTTATTATTTGTTGGTTTACCCGTGGCATCTAATTTAAGGTTTTTGAATTTAATGCAATATTTAATTTAATCACCGTTGTTACTATTCGTAGAGATATCTTTGTGCACCCATAAAATTAACTGCAGAGATCGACCAAGTTTTAAATTCTTGTTTCAAGATTGTTAATGCAGCATTACGCATATGCCATTTATAGAGAGATTCAGGTTTCAAATCTAGTATATAAGAAATTGCTGCCTTGATAGGATCAAGGTGAGTAACTAGTAGCACATTGTGATTATTATGTCTGGCCATAACTTGATCCAGTAAATCCCTTATTCGTGATTTTACTGCTGTAAAAGATTCGACTCCATGATTAGAAAGGACAGAGTCATCCCCCATATAGAAGCTCAGAAAGAGATTTCCATACTTGTTTAATACTTCATCATAATTTGTTCCTGCTAATTTTCCCAAATCTATTTCATAAAGTCGATCATCTATTTCATAATCAAGACCTAATTCCTCTCCGACGATCTGTGTTGTTTCAATTGCCCTGGTGACAGGACTAGAATATATTTTAGAAATTGACATACTTTTTAATAATTTGGCAGTCTCTTTAACTTGCATTTGTCCTTTTTCTGTTAGATGCGATTCAAGATGTCGTCCAACAAGGACTCTGTTAACATTATTATCAGCTTGCCCATGTCTCATGAAAATAGCTAGATTCAACTTAGTATATACTATAATTTTTATTATCAATAATTTATATTAATTGACGAAAAATTGTTCAATCTGAAAGAAAGCTATATCTTGAAATAAAAAATTGTTATTATTATTATTATTAGCAAAACACAAAGCATATGAAACAATATATTTAAAACACATAGCGAGAAAAATTAGCTGTTTAAAAAATGAAAATAGGAATTGTTGGTGGAACAGGTGGAATGGGTGAAGGTTTTGCTTTGAGATGGTGTGCAAATCATCAGATAGTTATAGGTTCTAGAGATAAAAATAAGGCAACAGAAGTGGCTAACAACTATATGAAAATCGCACAAGATTTTTATAAAGATAAGATGCGTGGCAATGTTTCTGGCGATAACAATTTTGACCTTGCCAAAGATTTGGATATTTTAATTCTCTCTATACCTTATGAAACAATTAACGATACATGTAGCAAATTATCACAAGTTGTAAGTGAGAATTGTATTATTGTTTCTCCAATTGTACCCATGAAATGGGAAGAAAAAGGTTTTACATACATACCTTTTGAAGAAGGAAAAAAAACTGCAGCTGAACTTGTTGCAGATAATTTCAAATCAAGATCAAGAATTGTTTCAGCATTTCATACAATATCTGAATCAAAGCTAAAAAAAATAGAATTGAATCTTGATGCAGATACCTATATTTGTGGAGATGATCTTTCAGTCGTACAAAAAATTAAAGAACTATCTTCTGAAATACAAGGATTACGTCCTATATATTTGGGACAGCTCTCTATGACTTATCAGGCAGAAGTACTTACTCCAATGTTGTTAAACGGTGCAAAAAAGAACAAATTAAAAAATCCTGGTCTAAAATTAGTATAGTAGTGTAAAGTTATTATGAATTACAAGTTTAAAAGCGACGATCAACTGAGACGTGGAAAGAATTGGATGTCCGGGATGGGCATCTTATTTATCGTGATGGCAGTCATTATAGCTTTAAGAAACTTGTATTTTGTGTCTACACAACTTTCTTTTGAATTTTATTTAGATAA
>JAATVJ010000050.1 GCA_014523515.1 Nitrososphaerales archaeon TH1177
AAACTTCTAGACCAACAAAAACAACAGATTTCAGATGCAACAAATAAATTCAATGAGAATATCAATAAATATCAAAAGATAAGCAATGAAATTATTGAGAAAAGTATCGATACAACAAGCAAATATCAACAACAAGCCATTAATACATTCCAATCAATCACAAACAACTTTGTAGAATTGCAAAAGAATCTTCTTGAAACTTATCAATCAGTAATATCAAGATTTTTAGATGTTACATCTAAATCTTATAGAACTGATTCTACTTCTCCACAAAGATATACAGATATTTACAACAAGGCCAACCAAACTATTACAGATAATACAATTAATGCTACAAACCAAATAAATGATGCTGTAAGAGGATCTACAGAAACTTTTAACAAATCAATAGAAATTGCACAAAAATACTATAATGAATCAATTCAGAACTACTTTAACTTTCTCAAGAAAATAGAAAGATCTTCTTCTAACCAATAAGATATCTTTTTTTTATTTTTTTAATTTTTGAAATACAATCTTATTAGATGGATTAACTACTTGTTATATTACAAGAATTAAATGACTACTGATGAAGGATACACCACTATTATATTAAATAGTTTATCTTGAATTTTTAAACATTTTATTAAATCATATAGAATGATAGAAATATGCAAACGAAGACCAATTGGTCAAATATTATCATTATTGTTTGTAAAGATAACTGAACCAGAAAAGATAGTAGTACTATTTAGAAAAATTGATTATCATAGATCGTAATTTTGTCATCTTTTTTAAGTATTCCTTGTATCCAATCGTTAAATAAAATATTCAATAGATATTATTATATGACATCTTCAGAAGAAAAAGAAAAGAAAAATTATAAAGGAAAAGATCCAATATCACCAGAAAAGATTACATCTCATGAGCCTACTGCAGTAAAAAGAGATTCAGATACTGAAATTGCAGAAGGTGGAAAGACAGGAACGGATACAGAAGAAGCATTAGAAGAATATAGAAGGCAAGGAATGACTAAAGTTGGTGAGAATAATACCACAACAACAGGAACATCAGTAGGAGATCAACAATATCAAACAAGAGAACAACAATCACAATATCAAGAAGGTTCAGTAATAGATGAAACATCTGAAGCAGCCAATGCAGTAAAAGAAGGCGCTGAAAGTACATTTGATAAAATTAAAGCAGGAGCAAAAGCACTGGGTAAAAAAGTTACAGATCCAGATACTAGCATGGAAGAAGAATATAACAAAGAAAAGTCACAATAAAAAAATAATAACAAATAACTAAAATAAATAATATTTTTTTAAATCTTATACAATTTATTAAAGAAATTGCTGTATGATAAATTATCTCAAATTATTAAATAACATATTTTTGATATAAACTTACTTTCATTGCCACGTCATAGCCATTTGTCATTTATCAATTGCAGGCTTTGAATTTACTATTCCTATGACTGCAGTTGATAGGCTATGACAATTAATTTGTCTTCAAGTGTTAAATAAAATGTAAAATAGTAAATTCTATGAGTTCTGATAATATTGAATGGGATGATGTTATTAAGAAAGAAGCAAGAGGTATTAATAATGAAGATTTCGGTGAAGTACAACAAGTCCAAGATAATTATGTGCTAGTACAAAAAGGAATGATTAACAAAGAAAAGTATTACATTCCAAAAGACCAAGCAGAAAGTTATGATGGAGATGTATTAAGATTTAGAATTTCTGAGCAGGATTTAAGCCAATTTCAGCATGAGCCGCCAACTATATATGATGAGAATATGCAAGAACAAGAAACAACAAGTCAGAAAACAGAAACTGAGGAAGAAGCAAATATACCATTAACAGAAGAAAGATTAGATGTCTCTAAAAAGTCTCAAGAAAATCAAGCAACAATTACTAAAAAACCAGTCAAAGAAACTAAAACTGTAGAAGTTCCATTAACAAGAGAAGAAGTAAGTATTGAAAGAAGGTCTCCACGGGGTGGAAGTAAAACAGAAGCACAAAATTCTCCTATACAATCAGAAGAGGAGATAAAAATACCATTAAAGAGAGAAGAAGTTGAAGTTACAAAAAAGCCCTATGTTAAAGAAGAAGTTGCAATAAAAAAGAAAAAAGTTACTGATAAGAAGAAAGTAACTGAAGATGTAACATCTGAAGAACTAGATACATCCAATATTAAAAAATAAAAAGACAAATAATAAAGACAATAAAAAATCTTTTTTTATTTATTTTACAATTTCATATTATAGTCATTGAACTACTCCAAATATTAGTAGATAAGTAAAATTATCTGGAATTTTAAAAGAATTTTTGTTTCCAAAATTTGAGATAGTAAAGATTACAATTTTATAAAAACAGTTTATCTTGGAAAGACTATTTTCATCTATTACAACTGTTATATAATTTATTAAATAAACAAGGTCATGTTTATATCAATAAATAAACTGCCAAATCCTATTCCTAAGAATAATAAGCCTAATCCTAAAGCAGCACAAGCATTACAAGAGGGACTTGGAGGACAATTTGGAGAAATGAGAACCATGATGCAATATTTCTTTCAGAATATGAATTTTAGAGGTGACGCCAAACCATATCAAGATCTATTGAGATCGATTGCAGCGGAAGAGATGGGTCATGTTGAATTAGTTGCCAATACAATAAATGTCCTATTGGAAGGAGCATCAAAACAAGCAAATCCTACCGAACTTCCACTCGCTGTAGCACTTGAATCACCAAATATACATCATTTTCTAGTTGCTGCACAAAGTTCCAGACCAGTAGATGCTGCTGGCAATCCATGGTCTGCATCTTATGTGTATGATAGTGGAAATTTAGTCTTGAACATGCTTTATAATTTGATGTTAGAAGCAACAGGTAGACTTCAAAAATGTAGATTGTACCAGATGAGTGACAATAAAGCATATAGAGCAACTGTATCTTATTTAATTGTAAGAGATTTAGCACATGAAAAAGTATTTGCCAAAGCATTAGAAACATTAGGAGTGGATTGGAACAAAACATTACCTATTCCCAAAGTTGATACTTCTAAAATGCCAGAGGTAAAAGAATTGGAAAGATTGAATTTGCATAATCAGCAATGGACTATGACAAATGAACAATCTGGATTATCTTTAATATTTAATGGAGAATCTCCTTTCAATGATGGTGGTCAACTTGAAACATTGGACGGACTTCCCGAAGGAGCAGCAATACCAAATCTACCAGATGCACCACAAGAATTTTCTCCAGGACTTGATGCAGAACTAAAATCAAAAGTTAAGGATCTAATGAATTCTACAAAATCCCAAGGTAGAAAAAGATCATAAGAAAGATAATAGTAAGATGATTTCAAGACTCATAAAGGTGAAAAGGAGCAATAGATAAAAGTAGCCTTGAAATTAAATCTTTATCCTTTATTTTTTGTTATTAAAAATTATATCTTATATAGGATAACCCTTAGCCTAGAAATTTTATTAAACCTATGAAATAAGTGCTCTAATAATCAGTATTACATCATTTATTAATATCGTTATAAACTTTATTGTAATATTTACAATGAAAATATAGATGGTAAAAAAAGAATTACTTGAACAAAAAATTGGTGAAGTAATTGGTTTAGAAATTGCTGCTCAAAAGTCTGTACAAGAACTAATGTCAAAAGGATTGTTAAAATCAGAACATGAAAAGAAACTAATGCCTATGAAAGAAGAAGCAAACAAACAACAACAAGAAATGGAAGATCTAATTAACGAAATTGCAGAAGACGAAGGGTTTAATCTCAGAAACATTAATTCTGTTTCTGAAGAAACTGCTCAAAAAGCTGCCAAAATGATGGAAACTTATTTGGGACAAGATCCAGATACTCAAGAGGCTTTAGAATTTTTGTGTTTGGCTGAAGGTGCTGAAGTTACTCACTATGAAGTTCTTTCTTCTATTACAAAAGAAGTAAAAAGTCGAAAATTTGGAAACAAAGTTAGAGGTATATTAAAAGAAGAACAGAATCATTTAGAAACTTGCACAAAATTGGCAAAACAAAATATTAGTAAAGAATAGTATCTACATCTGTTGTTATGCTATTATTCTCATAAAAATCTTCTTTTTTAATAACTATTCTATAAATTGATGACAATCACATTTTGTACATTTATTGTCACCTTATACACTAAGTGATTTCTCACAATAACCTAAATATTTTGAATCCTATTTTAGTCCTCCATCACTTCCAAAGAATACAATTCCAATACCACTCTCATGAAAGGTAAAATAATGTGTATTATAGGAGCAGAACGATATACTGTTGCAGGAGGTATTTATTAACAATACTTTAAAATAATATTTTTTTTATTAATAATAAATTTTATAAAAGTTTAATTATTAGTTTTTGGTTTAATATTTTAAGTCCATTTTTAATATCAATATCACAATGGAAACCTCTGGGTCCAAGACATATCTGTCCGTTTATATTGGCATGTTGGATATTTCTATGCTAAACAAGATCAATTTGATAAATATATTCCAGAATTTGAACAGATGGTAAAGACAATAAAATGGGTAGATAATAATTCTTAGATACATAATAATAAAATAAACTCTTTTAATTGATTATATCACTAGAGTAATAGATTTATAAATATATAAAAATCCAGAAAAAAAAGTTATTTAGATGATCGTTGAAATAATAGTAGGAATTTATAAAGAATCAACTATCACAACATTATATTCAAAAAATCTTTTAGAATTATTCATATGTCAGATATATTTTAGTTTAATAAAAACAATTCGTATTTCAGAAAACTTGTGGAAAAGCTTTGTTCAACATTCTCGCAGATACTATAATGTAGAATCGTACGAGATTATACTTTCAAATCTACTTGACGACTTTGATAAACATAACCCAGATAAATACCGGTATAATAACATTGGTATAGATAAATAAAATAATATACATCCGGAGAATGAATGCTATTTTTTACCATACACGTAAATCATTCTCCTCAATGGAAAACAGACATGATTCAAGATTACTTTTTTAGGAGTATAAAGAGATTCTTAATATTATTTATAAAGATTTGAGATAATTTGTAATAGAGGAAATGTATTTTAAAAGAAGACAAAATGTAGATAGTAAATAATTAGGTTTTTGTTAATATGATTTTATACTATGTTGTGTATTCTTCTGTATCATGTCAGAAATAAAAGACGAAATGGAAGATGCAGGCGAGAAAATGAAAAGAGGA
Source organism: Nitrososphaerales archaeon TH1177 (assembly GCA_014523515.1). Taxonomy (GTDB): domain Archaea; phylum Thermoproteota; class Nitrososphaeria; order Nitrososphaerales; family Nitrososphaeraceae; genus TH1177. Next base: position 5,240 of record JAATVJ010000050.1, read on the forward strand.
GCAAAAAAAGCAGGCAACAGAATGGAAGAAGGTGCTGAAGAAGCAAAAGATAAAGTAGATTAATTAACTACTGACTAAAAAATACTATATAACTACTATTCTTTTTTATTTATTTATTTTTTATATTATTTATCATATTGTGATGTTCAAATATCAAAGACTACATTATTGAGTTTTGGATCGTATTCTTCTAATAAATCTAAATCAAAAGTAGCATATACAGATCCTATTGATGTAACAATTGCTGCTATAACTACTACTGCTGTTACTACCATTCAATTTCTTCTAATGCTAAATAATTTATAAATAGAAGCAAAAAATCAGCAATAGACAATAGCAGAAAATAAATTAATTATAGATAACAAGTTACAAATAGTACCTATTACCTCATTATATTAATAATATAATATATGGTGTGCAAGGGAATATGTTCACGCCATCAAGCAATGAGACCTAGTAC
>JAATVJ010000393.1 GCA_014523515.1 Nitrososphaerales archaeon TH1177
GAACAGCAAAAGATACTCCATAAAGGATCTAATGATAAAGTCAATGTATTCATTACACTTCTCTATCCATTAAATGGAATCAAATTCAATACAAGCAAGACAAGAAACAGTAATGATTTCATAAACCATCTAAACAGTATCAAAAGATATGTACTCAAGAGAAATATCAAGAGATTTATTCTTGTAATAGACAATGCATCTTTTCATGTCAGCAAAAAGACAAAACAGTTTATAGAAAGACAATCAGAAGACTGGTTAACTGTACTATTTCTACCAACACGTTCACCATTTCTGAATCTTGTTGAAACAAAAGTAAACAGAAATCTGAAGAAAGATGTATATGCCAATTACAATTATGGAACAGAAGAGAATCTGTTATGTACTGTAAGAAGGTATCTAAGATGCATGGGTAGTTGGCCTAAGATATGATACTTAACTTAGTTATTATTGTCTCCACCACCTAAATTAAATAAACCATTTCTAGCATATTGTGCTTATAATGAGAAATATATAGTACAATTATCAGAAGATCAAATCAGAAAACTAATATTAACTCATAGTAATGTTTCGATATAACTTAATCATTTCCTTTAATTATTTTAGTTTATATTTTTAATATCTGCTTTCATCAATATTTCTTTTTATATTCTATTTATTAATCATAGTACCGTCAATAATTTTTTAACTTGTTGTTGCTTGGTTAAAAGTATATGAATTTTACTTCTAAGTTCATTTAATAGAATTGGCTTGTAAATAACAATCTTTTCTATATCTGGATTATTTTTCTTGAGATGTTCTATGTATTCTTTATCTGCAGTAATAAAACAAAACAAAATTGTAGGATCAATATTTTGTAATTTTTCATATAATATCATACCATTCATTTTGGGCATTTTCAAATCAAGTAAAACTAAGTCATATACATTTCTTCTAAAAGAGTATAAAGCATTAATAGGATCGGTAAATGCATCTACTTTGTAACCATCATATTCTAAAAATAGTTTAAATAGATTAGTGATATCTTCATCATCATCTATTATCAATATTCTTTTACCTTTTGTAATAAACATTTTTACATTCTCTCCTAGTCAAATAGCAGTATTCTTTATTAAGATTAGAGACAATTATTAACACTTTTAATTTAATTATAACAAAATAAAAATAACATAATTGATATTGAATTTATATCATTTTAAATTATCAAATGAAGTTAGGGATTTACCAAATCAGAATCTAAGTAAGTAAAATTTAGAAATAATTAAACATTATAAAAAAAGATTAATTTAATTTTTGATTTATCAATATTTTTAATTTAATAGAGTATATTATTGTTATTATTAGTAAAAACCTGTCTCTAATGAGTCAATCAATGAGTAGAAATGTTGTAGTTTTAGAAGGCTATGATAGTATATATATCTAAATCTCTTTTTTGATTGTGGATTGAATGATTATATCTTTGAGTAGACAATTGTTAAGCATATTATATAAGAATTAGACATATTTATAGTAGGATATTATATCTTAGAATTTATGAAGCAAAAATTGATGAAACTATTATAAGAAATGTTATCTAGCTTTTAACTATGTTGAATTTTCCTACTGATAAAACATATCATGAGGAAGAGAAAGAAAATGTAGATTTTGCTGCAATACTTACTGGAAAAGAGGAAGTGCCAGAAGTAGATACATTGGATACTGCTTTAGCAACATTTCAGTCTACTAATAAAGATGAAAAAGATGATCTAAAGTACTCTGTTAAAGTTACAGATATAGATAAAATAAAAGAAGTTCGTATTGATATGGGAAAGCCCCATGAGAAAGAAGAAAAAGTGGTTGCCAAGTTGTATAAATCTGAAACTCCATCAGGAGAAGTTATGGGAAAACTTTGTGATGGAACCATAAATTCACAAGAACTCAAAGGTCCTCTTCGTGGAAAGAATACCAAGGAATTAGTCAGGAAAATGGAGAAAGGAGAAGCCTATGTAGATATACTGACAGAGGATAATCCAAAGGGAAAAGTAAGAGGAAAAATTAAAAAATTAGCACCTGCTTGACAATGATTGGTGTTTCTACCGACTAATGAATAAAGCATTCATAACATCCATAACAATAGAAGATTATGAGAATTTGATTTGATTATTTGTTTATGATAATCTCTATTTTAAAATTTAACATTTGTAGATATCCAGATATCTCTTACAAGCCAAATCTCACCTGTTATTTTTTCGCCACAAGAAGCACGAAAAATTAACATTTCCTCTAATGCATTAAATGCCTCAGGAGTTATAAAAGAAAAATATTCTTCCTTTGTACGAGCATAAACTATAATTTTAGCAGCGATAACTTCATTATTTTTATCATTTTTTATAGGTATAATATGTTTCCATTTTAGATAATCCTATGCTCCAACTCGCATTCCACTAGATAACATGATCAAGATAATTACCTTGATGTGTCTATCGGGAAAATCTAGTAATTTTTTAATTTTCTCTATTAGAGGTACTCTATCATTGACATAATCACGATGTTGCGGTTTACCCTTTGTTATCTTTTTCCAATTTAAAAGAATATCATTCATTTCACAAAAGAGTTTAACAGATTTGTAATAGTTATTGATATTGGACTCTGCAATTTCTCCTTTTTCTGCTCGCTCCTTTTGAAATTCGATATGTTGCATTAATTGATGTCGAGTCCATTTAAGATCATTTTTTGCTTGATTGGTAAATACAAGACATTTCTCCTTTAAAGTTCCCTTTAGTCCAAGATAGTCAAAGAAGTATTCCAATCTTCTAGGCTATTGTCTCTTACTATCTGGTGCTTTCAGGGCATATAAGAAATTTTGAAGAAGATCATCATATTCTGCTTTTAAGAATGAGGTAGTAGTTTTTGCAGATGTTGTAAGCATTATCTTATTCTAAATATCATTTATTTATAAGGGCATAAATAGAGGCATATTTGCTACGTGCGCGTCTGGAGTGATATAGATAGCGGTTCTAAAATAAGAGTCTAATATTAAGTAATAAAGAGATAATATTTAGATTTTCTTTTCGTTATTTTTAAAATAGATATTAATATATATAGAGTTACCATAAAAATCAATATTGTGTATGTTTTTTAGTATATCAAAAAAATATTAAATTAATTTGTCATTTCCGATTGTAGTTTGTAATAATTCCCCAATTGCATTATGCATTTTAAGAAAGTTTAATCCTTTTTCTGTAGTCTTGAATGTTTTAGTTCCTTCAAGATATTCTAGTAGATTGTTTTCAATCAAGACAGAAAGATATTCCTTTAATTGGTTATAACTTAGAAAAGCTTTGTACATAATTTTTGTCTTGGTTGCTCCTCCATTTGCAGCATCCAGTATACTACTTACTATTTCTGTTCTACTTCTATATTTCATATGATTAGATAACTGATTTACTTATATTAGTATAATATAACAAGAGAAGATAAGATAATTATAGTAAAACATTCTAAATTTATTTACAAATAAAAAATATTTAAGAAAAGGTCATGTCTTAATAAAAATCAGTAGTAATATACTGACTAATCAAATTTCGGATATTCTAGATATATGAAAAATTCTGATTTTCAAGCATAATTAAACTATCTTATCAGTAAGAATTTGTAAACGAATTTTAGTTAGTCAGTATAATTACAGATAATGTTTTGATATATGAAAACGAAATGAAAGTTTATTTAGATTATGTAAAATTGAGAGATA
>JAATVJ010000051.1 GCA_014523515.1 Nitrososphaerales archaeon TH1177
ATACTAGCATCCCGAGTAAGCTCAGTGAGGATTTTCATATCAAGTTCATCAAACCTTTGCAAGTTATCTTCGGAATACGATTATAGATCTAGATTAATAAATGTAATTATATTAAACCAATTAAATTTAAAATATTTGCTATTTTTAGATATTTTTTGCAATGTGAAGCTAATATATTAAAATAATTAAAATAATTTTTATAAGACTTACAGTTATAGTAAATAATATATAATTTAGCTTTTAACATCGAATAATGTTTGGAATTGGTAAGATTAAGAGTGGAGATTATGTATTTGTAGTAGAAAAAGAAAACGAACATAATAAAATTATACTAGGCAGAGTACAATCTGTTGATAAAAATTTACTGTCCATATTAGGATCATATATAAAGCCAACAGGACTCATTGCAAAGAGACAAAGAGGTATTATAGGACAACGATCACAAGAAGTCTTGAATGATCCCGATCCAGATAATTGTATTTTTATTCTTATTGATAGAATTGAGACAGGAGATTATTATGGTAATATAGATCGAAGTATTAATAAAGTGATATGGATTAATGAGAAACGATTTTTTGTCTTAGAAGGTTGGATAAAAGAAAATATGCCTGAAATGTTTGCTGATATTATTTATTCTCAATCTGAAGAAGAAAAACTTCATTACCGATCTATTTTAATAGAGAAAATGAATTCTCTTTATGATAAAGATTTGAAAGAACATGTTTATGCTGTTGCTAGAAGTGCAAAGATTTTATAACAAGCTGAAAGTTTTATATTATGGTTTTATTATAATTCGATTCTGATAAATAATGGAATACGTATATGCGGCATTATTATTACATAAATTAAAACAAGGTATTACTGAAGATAATATTACTAATGTAATAAAAGCAACAGGTTCTTCTCCTGATGCTGTTAGAATAAAAGCGCTTGTAGCAGCATTAGGAGATGTAAATATTGAAGAGGCTTTAAAAGCTGCTCCCATGACTGTAGCTACAGCAGCAGCAGCAGCAGCACCATCAACTGCTGGCAGTTCTCCTACCTCTGAAACAGCAACAAAAGAAGCAACTGCAGAAGAGAAAACCGAAAAGAAGGAAGAAGAAGCACTAGAAGGATTATCATCATTATTTGGATAATTCTTTTTTTATTTCTTTAATTTTTTATTGTTACATTCATGATAACATTCAAAGATTATAATTAAAAGAAAAAAAATTGTTTATAGACAAATGTAAATGTGGACGATATCTAAAATCTTTTAAAATATGCTCTACATTGGGCTGTCAAGAAACTTTTCTATGTGAAAAATGTCTTTTAAAATCTGAAAATTGTCGTTGTGAATTTACAAATTAAATTATGTATTATTATTTTTAATTATTCTATAAAATTACTGTAATAATTGTTAATGTGTGCTTCCAGGAAATAGAAATTGTATGAATATACTTGCTATATACATAAATAAGAGAATTAAACCAAATCTTAATCCTATTTTTTTCCGGAACATAGGAAGTACGGCTATTATTGTAATTATTGTAACTAAAATAATTTGATAGTACAAAATCTCAGTTATTTCAATAGTCTCATAAAATCCAAATGAGTACATTGCAGCAAAGACTGCTACTGCCAATAAGAGTGTATTATTGAGAATTTTAGAACCCAGAACATTTGCAATAGCTATGGCAGCTCCTGCAGCTCCTTTTCTAGCCAGTAACATCATAGATATTTTTTCAGGCATTTCTCCTGCAATAGGACTAATTATTACAGCTAAGATGACAGCAGATATTCCAACGTCTGTAGAAAATCCCTCTAATGAATGAATAAAAGGTTCTGCTCCCATAACTATACCAAAAGCTCCAATTAAAAAAGCCCCCATTGCTTTGAGAAATTTCTTATTATTATAAGGAATACCTTTTTCAATAATTAATTTCTTATTATTATTATTAGCATTGTCAGCACTATTAAAATTATTATTCATAGTATTTGCAACTTTTTCTTTATTTTCTATTCTCATTTCGTATAAAGATAATACTATATAGCCAGCAAATAATCCTAGAAAAATGAATCCATCGATATAATTATAACCATCTAAAAAGAGTACAAAACTTATTACAGCAGCAAATATCAGAAATAACATGTCATTTTTAAATGTACTAACATCAATATATTTAAGAGGAGCCTTAGAGAGTCTTGTTGTTGCTATAATCAACATAATTGCTAATCCTAGTGTCATCATTAATAAGTTACTGCCGAGGCCAGAACCGATAGCAACTCCATATGACCCCTTTGCTGCAGCATACATCACTATAGCTATTTCTGGCAAAGTTGTTGCTATACTTAATAATACTCTTCCTACAAATTTAGCACCATATTTTTCAGACAGATGTTCAGCTCCATAGGAAAGTATCCAACTAGCAATAGTTAATTCTCCTAACCAAATAAGCATACTAAAGAGATTATTTTCTGCCATTTTTATGGAAAAGAATTGAGAGAAGATGTTAATTTATTATCTTTATTTTGTTGTAATTGATTAATAAAAATAGGATCTATAAAAAATAAAAATTTTCTCATTTATACCATCAACTTTGGTATAAACAAGAAATTCAATTTATCTTTATATGGTTCACTGTCTATGAGCTTTTCACCAGTAACGATAATGAATTGAGTAGGCTGAGGAGCTGTCAATATTACCATGAAAACTGGAATTGAAGCACATGTAATTATTGTCAGTATGATTAACCAGAATGCAGTCATTTTCTCGACCATATACAAAAATAATTTTACGGTAGATGTATATAAATTTTATAAAATTCAATTACTTTAAAAAAAAAGTTTCTATTTTTATTAAAGTATAACAACTTTATATTCTATTCTAAACGATTTTAAGTAACTATCTATTAAAGTTTGATGTAATTACCATGACAAGTGATGCTGAACTTAAGGAACTTATTGATCATGCTAGAAGAGGTTATAAAAAACGTAACTTCGATCAATCAATTGATCTTACTATTGTATTAAAAGATATTGATGTAAAAAAAGGATTTAGTTTTAATGAAGTTGTACATTTACCAAATAAACCAACTCGTCAAGCCACGGTCTGCGTTGTTGCCTCAGGTGAAATGGGTACAAGAGCTAAAAGAGCAGAAGCAGATAGAATTATCGAAGTAGATGAACTAGATAGAATCGGTACCAATAAAAAAGAAGCAAAAAAATTAGCAAAAGCTTACGATTTTTTTGTCTCCGATACATCGTTAATGGCAACAGTTGGTCGTTCTCTTGGTCAATTTCTAGGACCTAAAGGTAAAATGCCTACACCTATACCATATGGGGCCCCAATTGAAAGTATATTAAATAGACTGAGAAGTTCTGTAAGAGTTAGGATGAGAAATCAACTTAATGTTTCTACCAAAATAGGAGATGAAAAAATGGACGATAAACAACTTATCCAAAATGCTAGTGCTATTCTATCTATTGTAGAAAAAAAATTGCCCCAAGGAGATAAGAATATACGTAATGCTTTTGTAAAATTTTCAATGGGTAATGCTATAGGTTTGACCGCATTATCCTCAAAAATGAAAAGTGGTTAGAATATTGAGTTCAAATCAATTAACAAAAAAATATCCTAAAAAGAAACAACTTTTGTACCAAGATTTACAAGAGCTTCCATCAAAATATCAAGTTATTGCATTATCAAAAATGAATAAGGTTAGAGCTACACAATTAATGACTTTAAGAAAAAAATTTCATAATCAAATTTATATTAGAATAATAAAAAATAAAGTTGCTCAAAGAGCGTTTGAAAAAGTAAGAGGGATTGCTGGCATTGAAGATTTAAGCAAAGAATTAGAAGGTCAATGCGCTCTTATGTTTACAAATTTAAGTCCTTTTAAACTTAATTTAATTTTTGGAGAAAATAAAGTATTCTTACCTGCAAAAGGAGGCGATATAGCGCCAAAGGATATAACAATACCTGCAGGAAATACAGGAATTCCACCTGGACCTGTTTTATCAGAATTTAAAGAAGCAAAAGTTGCAACTAAAATCGATCAAGGTAGTATTGCAGTAACAAAAGATACAATAGTAGCTAGATCCGGAGAAGTTATTTCACAAAAACTTGCTTCTCTATTATCCAAAGTAAATATAAAACCAATTGAAGCCGGAGTACTAGTCAATTATGCAATTTCAGAAGGTCTTCAATTTAGAGAACAAGATTTACAACTTGATGTTAAAGAATATCTAAAAGAATTACAGCAATCTTATTCATCTGCCTTAAATTTTGCGTTAGAAATTGTCTATTTTGCACCAGAGACTATGAGTTCTCTTTTATCTTTAGCACACCAAAAATCACTAAATGTAGCGGTAACAGCTGGATATATCTCTGATGACACAATAGAAATAGTAATTAACAAAGCACAAGCAAAGGCCTATGGTTTGACTGAGATTCTAAAGTCAAAAGGTTATGACCATCAATAAATTTATCCAAAATCTACCAAATTTTTTAACTTTCTTTTGGATAAGAACAACGCAATAAATAAAGGCAAGAAAATCTTTTATTTATTATATAATGTCGATACAATTAAAAGTTCATCCATCGTTTTTTAAGGAATTTGCCACAAAGACATGGATCTCTCCATTTGAAATAATTAAAGAATTAGTTGAAAATGCTTTTGATGAAGATGCTACGAAGATATTGATTACTATTCTAAACAATGGGTCTATAGTAATAGAGGATGATGCAGGAATGGATGCTGAAGGAATAGAAAAATTTCTATTACTAGGCTCACCACACAAAAAAATAGAATCTATATCTCCAAAATTAAAGAGAATTCGCACAGGCCGATATGGTACAGGGAGATTATCATTCCTTACATCCTTTGCAAGTATGAAGATTAAAACAAAGAAAAATAATTATAGCAAATGCCTTATTATAGATGAAAGCTCTCTTAACCAATTATTTACTGGTAATTCTTTATTAAATGAGATAGAAGAGAAACCACTTTCTAGAAATGGAACAGAGTTATCGCTTAATAATGTAAAGATGAATATCGACCCATTAAAGCTGACTAAAGAAATACGGAAATTAGCAATTCTTAGACAACCGCTATTTCAAATTTTTATCAAAAGAGCAGATCAATTTACTGAATGGGATTTTAACGGCTCTGATATAGTAAAGGCCCAAGAAATACAAGGATATCATATTCCAGTAAATCTTGACAATGGTCAAATTACAGGTGAAATTGTAGTTGCAAGGCGTCCATTGACAGAAGAAGAAAAAGGAATAGGTATAATGATTGGCAATCACATTGTTGTAAGAAGTCAATTTGGTTTTGATGCTAAATTAAATCGAATAACAGGATTAATTAGATGTGACGCTCTAACCTCTAGATTTGCAGATAAATCTGCCATAATAGAAGATGATGCCTATTATAATTTTAACAAATCTGTTAAACAATTTATTGTTGATGAGGTAATTCCAAAATTATCTCAATATGAAGATGTCTTAATAACCAAAGAAGAGTCACGTATTTATCGTGAAATAGATAAAGTTCTTGGTCAAGCCGTAATCGATAATCTGGAATCCGTGGAAATAGAAGAAGAAGAAGAATATGAAACAATCGAAGATAAAGTTTCATCCTCTAATGGAAATAGTTCTAATGTAAACTCTATTTCTATTACCAAATCTGAGACTCAAGATGATAAAGTCTCAGCAAATGAAAGATATGATCATAAACCTATTGAAATTCCCAATATTAGACAACAATCTCATACTAGTGTATTAGAACATCAAACTATTCATCCAGAGAGTGAGCCCACTTATTACAATCCAGCAGAAAATTTACAAATTTCTCCTGTTTTGCAAACTGCAGAAAATTTAAATAAAATGGAAGAAAAAAAAATAAAAACCCTTAAACGAACCTTCGCATTAAAAAAAATAGGATATAAAGTAATACCTTATGAAGACGAAACTGATTCTAGATATGGATTTACTAATGAAAATGTAGTATTTGTAAATAAAGCTAATTCAGCTTATAAAGCTGAAGCAGAAAGAGGAGATGAATTTCTTTTGAGACACATCATTAGAATAGTAGCTGAAGCTATAGCTGAAGAGAAGCATCCAGAAGGAAAAGATGCTTTAGAATTACAAAATCGTCTTATTGGTGAAGCTATTAAAATTCATAACCTCCATAGTAGAAAAAAATAAAAACCTGAAGTCAAAGTTAATAGAAAAGACTAAATCTGGCTATTATTTGATATACCACAAATGGCTTACCAATACTTTCCTGGCGCAACTGCCGTAGGAATCTCTTTTAATAATGGTGTTTTATTGGCATCTGAAAGACGGGTATCTTTTGGAAATTTCGTTGTAAATAAGAGTACTAAAAAAACTTTTGTTATCACTGAAAATGTTGGAGCAGCTTGTGCAGGTATGGTTGCAGATATGAATGTACTTGCTCGCCAAGTAGCAGCATTATCCAAAATTCGCAAATTTGAAATCAGACGAGATCTTCCTACTAATTCAGTTGCCAAATTAATGTCTGTAATTATGTTTGAAAGACGTTACTTTCCGTTGTTGACTCAAGTTGTAGTTGGAGGCTATGATACTAAACCTCAAATATATACACTAGATCCCTTGGGGTCTTTACTTCCTGATGAGTATGCATCAGTAGGTTCTGGTGCTGAAATGGCTTTAGGTGTCTTGGATGCACAATATAATTCCAAAATGAATGAGGAAGAAGCCAAAAATTTGGCTATTAAATCTATTAGATCCTCAATTCAAAGAGACTCTTCTAGTGGAGATGGTATAGATATTCTTATTATTAGTAACAGAGGAAAGAATGAAGAATCAATAAAAGTATAAATGACTATATCCTATGAACAACCATATTCTTCTTTCACTTACGCATTCTTTTAATATATAAATCTTAAATATTATGATAAATTAGAAGTTGGACGCAAGAAATATTGGCTTACGAAATATTGAAGTTGCAGACACAAAGATCTGTTCTATTGATGGCGAAAACGGTAAATTAATCTACCGCGGTTATGACATTTTAGATCTAGTAAATCATTCTTCATTTGAAGAAACCAGTTATCTTTTATTATTTGGAGAACTTCCTGATAAAGCCCAATTAGAAGAATTTTCATATAGACTAAAAGAATCAAGAAAATTGCCAGACTCCATAATTGTAAATTTAAAAAATAGACCAAAAACAGCTCTACCAATGGATGTCATACAGTCATGTGTTCCTTCTTTATCTGATTTTGATAAAAATATCTACTCAGATACCAAAGAAGACAATATAAGAAGAGGAATATCTCTTATATCAAAAATTCCCACAATAGTTGCTGCATGGAATAGGATAAGAATGGGGTTGGATGTTATAGAAGCAGATCAAGAACTTTCTCATTCTGCAAATACTATCTATATGATATTTGGACGGAAACCGACTCTTGAAGAAATTAAAGTTTTTGATATTTGTTTGATATTGCATGCAGAACATAGTTTTAATGCTTCTACTTTTGCAGCACGAGAAATTGCTTCTACGCGGGCACATATGTATGCGTCCATTTCTGGTGCATTAGGAGCACTATCAGGGGAGTTACATGGAGGAGCTAATATTCAAGTTATGAAAATGCTTTTTGATATAGGTGAATCAAAAAATGTGGAAGATTGGATTAAAGATAAACTAAAAGAAGGAAAAAGAATAATGGGAATGGGACATGCAGTTTATCGAACAACAGATCCTAGAGCAGAAATTTTAGAAAGGCTTTCAAAATCTATGTGTAAAAATGAAAATTATAAATGGTATGAAATTACTAGAGATATAGAACAATATACTAAAAAGTACATATTAGAATTTAAAAAACAATCAATCTATCCTAATGTAGATTTGTATAGCGCATCTCTCTATTATAGCATGGGATTTCCAATTGATCTTAATACTCCTATTTTTGCAATTTCTAGAATTTCTGGATGGGTAGCACATGTTATTGAAGAAAAATTTGCAGAAGCAGCACCAAAACCTGCATTATATCGACCAAAGGCAGTTTATGTAGGTAAATATTGTGGCCCTATGGGTTGTGAGTATACACCACTAAATAAAAGAAAACCATGATTATTTGTTTTATTTTGAATATTTCTTCTTCTATTTCTTTTATATTTTGAAAATTAAAAATAAATTATGATATATGGGTTAAAGATATAGTTTGAAAATAAATATGTTATCAAAAAAAGAAACTTCATTGATATTAGATAAATTATTGCTAAATTGGCCAGAAAATACTATTCCAAAAATTAAAAATATCAAAGCTTATGAAATTGAAAAAAATAGAAAA
>JAATVJ010000394.1 GCA_014523515.1 Nitrososphaerales archaeon TH1177
TAGACTATACTAAAATAACATCTATCAATTTTTTCTAGCAATAAACCCCGGATTAGAAATTTTCCCTAAAGCTTTCGCTCAAACCAGTATTATAGATTCAAAGTAACTTCGAAATCAACAACTAAAAAAACAAATAGCATGAAAAATCCTACAAAATGAATAGTCAGAGTGTTTTAGCATTGACAACTGACACTCAGCAGCCTTATTTCAAGATTTTTTAATTTTGGCTTTTATCTTTTCCTGCATTTCGGGCTTCATCACATATTCACGAGTGTAACCGTGGTCCTTAATTGCATGATCAACCAAACTATTCATTAATTCTTCTTCTGTTTCGCCAGTTCCTCTGAAATCACAGTCTACTCCAACATCTCTACATGACACAGATAACATTGCAGAGATTATGATTGCGTTCTATTTAAGTTCTTCTCCTATGATAATATTCATTAGAAAAATTATATTTTATAGTTTATATACAAAGACTTTTCAACAATACATAAAATTATTCAATAAATCAAATGTTACCACAAAAAAGGAACTTGCGGTCTAATCATTAAGCGGAATATGTTTTTGATTTTCTTCTAATTTCTTTAAGTAATGATATTCTCGTTTCAACATACGTAATAATTCATTCTTATTGCTAAATCCCATATCCTTAACATATTTTTCAATATCTCCAATTAATGGGATATCAAGACGTTTTTCAAAAAACCATTTTATTAGTTCGTCATCGGTTAATGCTAAATCAGGTAAATCATTACTAGTCATAAAGTTTGATTCCAAGATACGCTGTTTGTCAATTGCTCTTTTTTAGAATTTTTTCATATTTTCCAATTATACGAAGATAATTTGGAAGATATTTCAATAATTCAGGTTTAAAACTGTTTAACAATTCTACTTTTGCCTCTTCTTCCATCATTTTGACAAATTCTTCGCTACTTAATTTATTTTCTTGCATATATCGTATGAGATCTTCTGATTCTATAATATCTCGCTCTCGCAGAAATTTTTCAGTAGTGTCTTTTAGTGCTGTTTCACTAATAATCAGACCATATCGTTGGAATTCACGAAGTCAGTTCTGTTCTGTATTCATATTTGTCTAAAATCGCATGTATCTTGTTTGCTAGTTTTGTTTTGGTTCTAGACAAGACTATTCTATGTCTGACCAGGCTTCTTTTTTCTCTAAATTCCTTTACTGGTACATATGACTCGTATACCAATCCTATTCTCAGCAGATCAGATAGTATACGTGCATCAAGTTTATCTGATTTTATCTTTGCTTGTGTGCTATTATCTTTGTCTTGTATGTATTTGCTAGTATTGTATCTATTCCATTATCTTCCAATGTATCATGTACTCTCATCCACATGTTGCCTGTAGATTCAAGTACTGCATTGCATTTTTTTGTTCCATGATTGTGTATCCTTTTAATCAGTTCTAATATTCCCTGAGAATTGTTACCAAAGAAGAATTCATCGATTATCTTTCCTCTATCATCTTTTAATGCTACTCTGCACTTTCTTTTTCCAACATCTATTCCAAGATGATTCAATTTTCTTTTTCATTCACCTTTTTTTATTTGTTGGCTAACAACAGGTGGCAAACATCCGTTCACCCTCTTGAGGTAATATGATAGCCACTTCAGATACGGTTCAGTCAGAGCCTCACTCTCATACGGAGTATGTTAACTTTGAACCTAGCCAACAAACAGTAATGGAACAGACTAAAAGATTTTCATATCGTCAGAGCCATTATTATCATTACTTTTTCAATTTACCTCATTATAGTCAATATATCCCATTTTTGGGAATCATTTTATTAAGACAATTTTTATCAATTCATAGTAATAGCTAAATCCCGCGTTTGGGAATATGTATCTTAATTTAAGTTAGTTATTAATTTTTATGTATTAAATCTTAATTTATTTTTTCAATAATATTTTTTTTGGACAATAGATTATGACTATGAACTAGTCATTAATACATAAGGTTATATACCTTAGTAACACATCTATAATCATGTCAACAAGAAAAGAAGTAAAAATAAACGAAAATATAGATGTAAATGAACCAGAATTTAATGAAAAATATACAACTAAATTTAACAAAGACAACAATAATTTCAATGAAAGAACAAATAGAGACTACAATAACACCTTAAATCAACAACAAAATGCGATAAACAAGACACTAGACAACACCTTATATAATATAAAAAGAAGTACAGACGAAGCTAGACGAGAAATTCCACAATATACACAACGTATTGCTGAATATCAAGAACAAACTATTCAAACTATAAAAGATATTGCTTCTGACTTTATTGAAGCACAAAAACAAGTAATAGACTCTTTTCAATCACAACAGGTACATAGAAGTGGAGTATGGGATTTGTATAATCCACAAAGAATCGCAGAAAATTACGTAGTAATGGTAAATAACTTTACAAATTACTTGTTAAATGGTAGCAATCTAATAAATAATGCTCTAGCATCAAATATGAGAGTATACAATACAGCACTTGAACAAATACGTGATAATGTGAAGGCTTTCTCAAAAACAAATACCAATTACATAAAATCAGTTAATAGCTATGATAAAGAGGTAAATACTATTAGTCTTTAACAATAAAATCCTTTATTCTAGGATATAAAGGACTGCTGTATCTATACTACGGACACCTTTTTTTAATTAATAAGATTTGGAGCGATATTAAATGAAAAATTTTTCTTCTAAAGGAATACGATTTTCAGGTGACTCTATAAAAAGTTGTGTGGGCTTTATTGACTTGGTAGATTCAACTAAAAATATTGCTACAATGGATGGCCTAGAAAATATTAGAATATATTATTCTAAATTTATAAATTCAGTATCTAGCTTAATTTCAAGTAATAGTGACGGTAAAGTCATAAAAAATATTGGTGATTGTATATTATTTTACTTTCCAAAAACATCTGATATCAATGATGTAAATTCTTTTCAAAAGGCTATTGAATGCTGTTTTAAAATTTTAGACGAGCGATATAAGATTAACAACGAATTGTCTAAGCAACATCTACCACCATTCAATTATAGAATTAGTATGGATTATGGTGTATTAGATTTAGCTTTAGTTGGTGATTACAGTCAAACGGATTTATTTGGTTCAACTATAAATCTTTGTTCAAAGATAAATTCTTCTTCTTCTTTGTCTATTCCAAATGAGATAATTATTGGAGATAATTTGTATAGGATTCTGAAATCCTTTCCTACTGTTGCTGCCATTGTCAATAATTATTATTTCACAAGTAGCGGAGAATATAAAATATCAGACACTAATAGATATTCTACATATAATGTCAGAAGGACAAATAATTGTGTAATGTCCATTACAAAGAATAATAAAAAAAATTTTTTAACTAAAAAACAATTAAGTTTATTTGAGAAAGATGAAAAAAGATTTTTATTTCATAAAAAAATTGATGTCAAAAGAGTAATTATAGTAGATGATGAGCAGGATGACCTTTTTACTTTTAGAATGTTTTTAAGAGCTTACGATTATAATATTACTTCATTTACAGATTCTTTAATTGCACTCAATTATATCAGAGACCTTCCAGATTTTAATGACCTATTAGTAGTACTTGATATACGAATGAAAGATTTGAATGGCTTTCAATTACACCAACAAATAAAATCTATAGATCCTACAATTAAGATTCTCTTTGTAACAGCTTTGGATATATTAGATGAATTATTAAGTATAGTTCCTGGTATATCAAAAGAACAAATTATGAGAAAACCTATTGATGAAAAGATATTTACAAATACTGTAAATAGATTATTAAATTAATAAAAATTGCACTCAGTATTAAATAATATATTTATTAAAAAGGAACTACATGTTTATTATTTTTAGTCATATAAAATATATACTAACAAAAATATAAAAGGAATAGATTAATTCATTGCCACTAAATTTCCTTATAAAGACTAATAATCAAACAAGTCATATTTTAAAATGTATTATATTACCTTCAATTTATCTTTCAGTAATTGCTCTATTATCTGCCAACCCATATTTATGGGTGTCATCACCTATACATCATTTTTATATAGAATTATTTGGAACAATCCTTGCGGGAATACTTGCATTCTATTATATTTCTAGAGCTCGTACCTTTGATGATAAATTTAGTCTATTTATTGGCATTGGTTTTCTAGTTAATGCTTTAATTGATTTGTTACATGTTACAATTTCTTTGCTCAATATGGATGATATTTTATTCTTAAAATATTTTATTCCACAGACTTGGTTTGCTGGAA
>JAATVJ010000395.1 GCA_014523515.1 Nitrososphaerales archaeon TH1177
GCTACTATAATTATATCCCTAGAATAATCTAGTGATGCTCTCTGATCATGTAAAATATCACTTGTAAGCGTTGTACAATTTGTATTTTCCATTCCACCGAATTCAAACTTTTCTACTGCAATTTGCCAATATTTATCATATGGATATTTTGTTTCCATATAATCTTCAAAGAATTTTATAATTTGTGGAGTTTCTCCAAATGTCAACATTGGATCATAATTTTTAGGTATATTTCTAGGCCAATAATATTCAAGAGGTACTTTTCCGTTTGAGTCTTCTTGTTTTGAGAATTTTCCTATTACAACCGAAGTAAGATAAGCTGGACTAGGAGTCGATTCATTCCATTTCCATACATTTCCTTTTCTTTCGTAGGTTCCATTTGAAATTACAAAGTATTCATCATCTGGAGCTATAATTTCTATTTCTCTCGTAAATTTTACTTGTGGATCATCAATACACGGAAACCAGTACCTTGACTCCATTGTTTCACCTTGAGTCCAGGCTTGAAATGCAGAAGAAGATTGATTAAATTGATCTGGAACAATAAAATGAAAACCGCTTCTAGGACTATTATAATAAGCACCTTCTTTTTTATCTTTATTAGAATAATATCCGCAAGAATAATCTATTTCAACTTCAAATTCAGTTTTTTCTTTAACGATATTTTTAAATTTTATAATGAGTTTATCCTCTTTTTGATAATTATTATTTTCTTTTTCTTCATCTATTTGAGCATTATTTGATAAAACTTTATTGATCTTCAATTCTGAGATATCCAGTATAATTTGTTGAATATCTTGTAATGCTTTAATTTTTAATTTTTGTTTAGAATTTAAAAGTTGTTTTTTTTCAAAATTAGGATTTAACTTTAAATACATATGAAGAATAGTAAATTTCAATCTTGGTGAAAAATGTAAAATACTTCCAGGAAACTCAAATTTTTTATCGGGAACAGTTGACATTCTAAATCCATAATAATAGTTTATATAAAAAGATATGTAATCATTTAATTATCTGATAATATTTCATCGGCATAAAATAATCAAAAGTTCTAATTATTTATCCTAAATACCAGTATCTTTCCTATTCTAGCTTTTGTAATTTTAATTTTGTTAACTATTTTTTATTTCCTGTAATCCATCGCTCCTTGAAAGTATTGGTAAAAGTTATACGCAAAAAGATTTAATGTTTAACCAATTAAAATCGCAGTATCTTAAAATATTATTAAAATAGGAAAGTTGAATTATCATGAAACAAAAGAATTGAGATTAATGAAATCCAAACATTAGCCAAAGAAAAATTATAACTCTTGTTTTTAAATTTGTTTATTTTTTTAGGTATTTATACATTGATCATCACTCTATGCAAATAACCAACTTTACTGGTTAAACAGAGGTTTACCGCAACAATTTAGAATCTATATCCAACATTTAAATTTCGGCATAAAAATTTTTAAAAGACTACATCTTATTTTCCTTATTATCTTTATCCCTTCTTTTTTGTACATTTTGCCATTCATCTGTATAAGAAGTAACATCATCTACGGAATTATAGGAAAAACCAAAATGTGTTGTATTTCTTTGTCCAATTCTGCTCATAGTAATGAGGATGATTAAAGAAATAGGATATTCTAACGTAGAATCGACATGTATCCATTTGTCACCAATCAATGCTTCATTCCAACAATGATCTAGATAATTTTGTACAATTTCTTGTTTCGACATATAACGAATTTAAAGGTGCTCCAAATAGCATTGACCATTCACTTCATTCTCCTATTCTGCTATCTGCTATTCTTTTTATTTCACCATATCTTGGAAATACTATTTTTGAATTACAATTAGGACATTGATAAACTTCAATCATCCTTAGCTTCCAAGAATTACCTTTGAATATGTTAAAATGCAGAGGTATATTGCAATTTGTCTAAAAATTTGTTGAGTATCTGACGGCTCTTCGCTTCATGGATCATTTGATATTTTGGCAATTTATTCTTCAACATCTGCTCCAAATACTTGTAGTTCTGCTCGTTGACCTATAACTTGTTGTTCTGCAGTTTGGTTTAGTTCATTACCAACAGTTTGGTTTAGTTCATTACCAACAGTTTGGTTTAGTTCATTACCAACAGTTTGGTTTAGTTCATTACCAACAGTTTGGTTTAGTTCATTAC
>JAATVJ010000052.1 GCA_014523515.1 Nitrososphaerales archaeon TH1177
CCTGTGTTTGATACTCACAAGTAAACATACCCTTTCTAAGCTAAAACAAAAATTATTAAATTCTATTTACCGATTGTTAAACTGAATTAGGCAACAACCCCGGTAAGCCAATATAGAGTTTGAATTTGACTAAAATAGGTTTGAAAGTCTTTGTACAAGAGAAAAAGAAGATCTAAAGCTAAAAGTTTGAATTTGACTAAAATAGGTTTGAAACTCATCTGAAAGTTGAGTTAAAATATTATTAAAGCATCAGATAAAAAAAGGGAGCTTATCTATATACTTCACTATTTTATATTCTAAAATCTAACTGACTACTTATAGAATCAAAAAATAAAGATTATTTCTTAGTTTATGTTAAAGTCATTTATGAATTCTATAAAAAAAAGAGGATTCGAACCGAGGCTTCAAATCCCATCTTCTCCATTGAATCCTTTATCCATACTCTTGAAGTAAATACTTAATCTACGGAAAAAGTATTACCAGCAAAATTGTAACAATAAACCTAACCTTACATCTTTAAATCATTTTTTAAAACAATGCGATAACGTGCTTTGCCTGCTTTGAGATGCTCTATTGCTTCATTAACTTGCGATAGTTGAAATTCTTCTATAACTGGTGCAATAGAATGACGATTGCAAAAATCAAGCATCTTTGCAATTGTTGCAGGACTCCCTATGGGAGAGCCACTAATAGATTTTTCACCAGAAATTAATGAAAATACATCTACCTTCACTGATGGTGCTGCTCCTACAATATGTAGCTTACCTCCTGGTCGAAGTGTATTAACATAGGCATTCCAATCGAGGTCAACATTTGAAGTAACTAGTACCATATCAAACTTATTTGCTGATGATTCTAAAACATTAGGATCGTTAGAATTCAAGAAATTATGAGCACCAAATTGCCGGATTTCTCTCTCTTTATTTGGATTGGTTGAAAAGGCTGTAACTTCGCAACCCCATGCATTAAGAAATTTAAGAGCAATATGTCCCAAACCTCCGATCCCAACTACCGCTACATGATCTGTAGGTTTTATATTATTCTGAATGATGGGATTGAAAACTGTAATTCCTCCACAAAATAAAGGACCAGCTGTTTTAATATCGATATTTTCAGGTAATGGAAAAGCCCAGATAGCTTGGCATCGTACTTTGTTAGCATAACCTCCATACCTACCAACAATTACGTCCTCACCCTTTGCACAACGATTATGATGTCCACTCATACATTGGTCACAAATTAAGCAAGAACGAGCTCGCCAACCTATGCCTACATATTGTCCAATTTTAAAATGTTCGACCGTATTTCCAATTGCTGATATCTTGCCAATAATTTCGTGACCAGGAACAAATGGATATTGTGTTAATCCCCAATCATTGTTAAGCATACTTAAATCACTGTGACATATTCCACAATATTCAATATCAATCTCTACTTCATCAGATTTCAAAGAATCTGCATTGTAATAGAAGGGTTCTAGTTTAGCGCCTGCTTGATGCGCCGCATAAGCCTGAATTTTCATAGTAATATCTTACTTTTACATGCTTAAATATTTTGAAGAATAAAAAAATGAACAAGTTATAGTTTTACTCATATTCTTCATATTTCTCTTTCTATTGATATAAATTTCAATTTAAATAATATAATATGCCTGGTATATATGATAGTATACTCACACATATGCATAGATAATTAACATTGGTTTATTATCTTGGAAAAAAAGGCTTTTATCTTCCATAATAAGATTAGTTATTTTTTGTATAATATTGTTTTTAGTAGAAATTATTTTAATACAAACGATTGCAATGTAAACATCATAGATATTATCCAATTCTATTATGTATATATATAGTAAAATTGACTTGCAAAGGCTATTGCAGTAGATTTGGTAATAAAAAGGGAGGGAAATACTCTTTATATGCTCAAAATTTTAAACGATGCACTGAATGTGCTATTTATATAAAATATGATGGAAATAGATGTCCATGTTGTAAGTATCCTCTAAGAAACAAAAGAAGATCTACAAGCAAACTCTCATTAGATTAATTATCCAATTTTAAAAACCTATATCAATAAATATAATAATTAAAAATAAGATCTTAATATTGAATTGTATTTGATTTTAACAATATTAGAGTTTTTTATTAGTGGTATCTTTCATGGGAATTAATTAATTATGACTATATCATCTTCTACTGTAATTAATTATTTGAGATTAGTACGTATAGCTAATGTTTTTACTACTGTTTCAAATATCATATTAGGTTATTTTTTCTTTACCACTATAAATAATCTTGATTATTTTATCATAGTCAAATTAATTTCGATATCTGCAATGTTATATACTGGTGGAATGGTATTAAACGATTATTTTGATATAAAAATAGATAAAAAAGAAAGACCTTGGCGTCCTTTACCGTCTAATAAAATAACTAAAAAAAATGCTCTGGTAATAATATTATTTTCATTTTCATATTCTTTAATATTTTCATTTATTATGGAATCAAATACTTTTATAATCACTTTGATTATGATAACTTTAATTTTTCTATATAACAAATTTTTAAAAAATACAATTTATGGCCCTATAAATATGGGAGTTATAAGAAGCTTAAATATAGTTTTAGGGGCAAGTCAATCGATATTTCTGTTGGAGAACTCATTATTAATATTTGATATACGATTTTTAATTCCAGTTTTTTCTGAATTTTTTTATGTCTATGCCATTACTATTTTAAGTAAGAATGAAACTAGTGAATTTTCCTTCAATCTTTACAATATTTTTCCATTTGTTATTATATATCTAATTATATTTTTTATATTCTTCTTCATAATTTTTAATATTTTTAATTACTTCTCCTTAATTTCTTTGTTGATATTTTTCTCTATCATATCTTATTCTCAAATAACTTTATTAAAAAAAATCATAACTATTCAAAAATCTATATCTAATTTGATAATGATGATAGTTATTCTAGATTCAGTTTTTATAACGGATATTGTAGGAATTTATTATGGCCTTACTTTATCGTTCTTATTAATAATTCCTATTCTTTTTTTATCTAGAAAGATATATATGACTTGATTCACTTTTAATCTAAATTTAGAGACACTAAAAATCTTACTTCTATTAATTTAACATATTATTTAAATTACTCACTGTTTTTAATTATAGTTGTTATGATTCAGCATGTTATTGTTATTGATGTTGTAGGTTTAGAAGAAAAACATCTTAATTCTGGATTACTACCAACTATTTCTGCATTAGCTGAAAATGGTGAATCCTCTAAAATGAAACCTGTTTTTCCAGCAGTTACATGTCCTGTCCAAACAAGCTTCTTATCTGGAGAATATCCAAATAGACATGGTATAATATCCAATGGATTTATGGATCGTAGAAATTACAATGTATTATTTTGGGAACAATATAACAGTTTAGTCCAAGTTCCAAGAGTTTGGGATTTCATAAAAAATAATAAGAATAAGAATAAGAAGAATATTGATTTCAAAACAGCTGTTCTTTTTTGGCAAAATATTTTATATGCAAATTCAGATATAATTATAACTCCAAAACCTATTCATTTGGAGAATGAAATGAAAATGTGGTGTTATTCTAAGCCAGTATATTATTATGAGACAATAAAAGAACAAATTGGAGAATTTGACCTCTCTTCCTACTGGGGACCATTTGCATCCAAATTATCTAGTGAATGGATTACTAAAGCATCTCAATATACAATAGAAAATAATAAACCCAATTTTGTGTTTACATATATTCCTCATATTGATTACTCTGCTCAACGTTTTGGAAAAGATAGTAATGAATTTTCTAAAGATTTGATTTTTGCAGACAGTCTTGTTGAAAAAATCATAGATTCAACAAAAAAGAGCAAAATTTATGAGAATACTCAATTTATAATATTTTCAGAATATTCTTTTAATGACGTTAATGGTGCAATTCCAATAAATATTATCCTGAGAAATAATGGTCTCTTGAATGTAAGAAAAATTGGAGATAAAGAATATGTAGATTTTGAGTTTAGTCAAGCATTTGCAGTAGTTGATCATCAAATAGCAAATATCTATATCAAATCATCATCTAGTAATATAGAAAAAATTGTAAATATTCTCAAAAATATTGCAGATATAGATATTATAATAACCGAAAAGGAAAAGCAATTTTTTAATATTGATCATGAACGGGCTGGTGATATTATAGTTGTTGCTAATCGTGACAAGTGGTTTAGCTATTACTGGTGGTATGATGAGAATATGGCTCCTTCTTTTACTAAAACAGTAGATATTCACAGAAAACCTGGATATGATCCTCTGGAATTATTTATTGATTCTAAAAAAAAATCCATTCCTTATGATACAAGCTTGATAAAAGGATCCCATGGACGACCAGTTAATATGTCAACACAAGAAGGTTATTCACTTTATGTATCTAATATTCGAACTAACTTGCAAAAAGACAAATCAAATTCAATAGATGTTGTGCAAATAGGAAAATATCTTATCAATTTGCTTTAGATATGTTGTAGAGTGATCTATTTGGTAAATTTTTCGATAACTCTTAATTCATTCTTAAGGTTAGGATCATTAGAACATATAATTAAAATTCTAACAGAATTTGGTTTACGTTATATAGAAATTCCAGGTGATCCTTCAAATTTTTCTTCAAAAACCAATTTAGAAATTTTTAATACCTATAATCTATCTGTTTTAGGAGTATCTGGTCTATGGACAGTATCAAAAGGAATGTCTCCAATTCTTCTTACAAAAGATCAACAAATTCTTTCATATTCAAAAAATTATATTAAAGAATGTATTAGAATGTGCAATTATTATGGAGGATCTATTCTTAATGTTTGTCTCTTATCAGATTATGATTTAAAAATAGATCGTAATCATGAATTAATTTCCTATAAAGATAAAAAGAAATTACTCAAAAGATTATTACCTATCTTATCAGAACTTACATATTGTTCAAAGGATTTTGGAGTATATCTTTTATTAGAACCATTAAATAGATATTCTACTCCTTTTTGTTCTAATGCTGCAGATGCATTGTTTGTTTCTTCAAATATAAACGATGATCATTTTGCTATTCTTTTGGATACTTATCATATGAATATAGAAGAAAAAGATTTTTCCTACAGTATAAAAAGGACAAAAAATTTTTTAAAACATATTCATTTTTCGGATAACAATAGGAAAATGCCTGGATTAGGCCACATTAATTTTAATTCTATATTTAAAGCACTAAAGAAAGTACAATATACTAATTATATTGGATTGGAGCCTATATTAGATAAAAATTATATAACGGAAATTAGACAAGGTTTAAATTTTTTAAATAAAATTTCTAATAAATATAAAATATAAGTTTATTACTATGATTTTAAAAATGTTAAATCCGATTTTTTGATTTGTTTAATTAATTCTTCTAGCCATATAATTAATGAATTAAGATTAGATGTAATAAAATCAAAATTTAAATCCTTTGCCAAATCTAATATTTCTGGATTTACAAATAATACTATTTTTATATTCTCTGTCATTTTTCTTTTAATATAATCAGCTGCTGTAAATAAAAATCTTAAAGAACCCTCTTCAGAACAACATAAAAAAATAACTTTTGTACCTTTTTTATGTTGCCAAATCTTTGTTATATGCCTTTGAAGATCAATATCAAAAAAAGGATCAATATGTTGCTCTATATTTCCTATATATATTGTATCACAATTTGACACTTCTGAGGCCACTGATAATATCTTTGAATTTAATATTTGATCTTGATTACCTGCAATGAAAATATTATGAATATTTTTATTATATTCAGTATTTTTATGATGTATTTCAATTAAAATTACTAGATCAAATAATAAATTATATAAATAAATTAGTTCTGTTTTACCTATTCTTCCTCTGTCATAAAGTCCTTTAATGGTGTTAGATGATGGTATAATTATTTCTTTTAAAATTTTTAAAACTTCAGTATTTGAATAAATAATATTGAGTAAAATTTTACTTAATTCTCTTTTATTATATGCCACTAGCGAAGTTATAAATCTCTGTTGTAGATAGAGGTAGTTTAAAGGAAATTCTATGTCTTCGACACCTGATTCTATTGTCCATATATTGATCGAACCTATTTTTTTCCTCTTTATCAAGCCAATTGCTGCTAGAATATTTAGATACTTTGTTATTGTCATTCTATTAACATGAATGGCTTCAGCCAATTCTATACTAGACATGCCTTCTTCATGATTTCTTAATATTTCAACGACTTTATTTTTTATTTCATCAATTGTATATCTCCTATACAAATTTTAACTATATAATTAATGAAAGAACACATTTATCATTTTTTATTAAATCTTTTTTATTTATTTTATAATTGTGAATGTGTTGATATGAATTAAACTACAGAGAATACAAAAATATAAATATAATATCTATATTGGCATCGGCTAGCGATGGTTAAAGATAAATGTATTTTAGCATATTCAGGCGGATTGGATACATCAGTATGTATAAAATATTTGCAACTTCTACATGAACTTGAAGTTATTACTGTAACCGTAGATTGTGGCCAAAATGATGATTTCGAAGAGATAGAAAAACGATCTAAAGAAATAGGCGCTGTTCAGCATTATTATATAGATGCTAAAGAAGAATTCATAAATGAATATATCATTCCTTGCATAAAAGCCAATGGCTTATATGAAAACCAATATCCTTTGGGAACTGCATTAGCACGGCCTCTTATTGCAAAGAAAGCAGTTGAAATAGCAAATGAAGAAAATGCCAAAATAATAGCTCATGGTTGTACGGGTAAAGGAAATGACCAAATTAGATTTGATATTACTATTAAATCACTTAATCCAGATTTAAGAATTATTGCTCCAATTAGAGACATGAATCTTACAAGAGATATCGAAATTCAATTTGCAAAAGAACATAATATTCCCATATCAACTGAAGTCAAAAAATATAGTATTGATATGAATATCTGGGGACGGTCAATAGAGGGAGGAGATTTAGAAAATCCTTTTGTGGAACCACCAAAAGATTGTTTCAAATTTATTAATTTTGATAATCCTGATGCTGGTTATTTGGAAATAGAATATGAAAACGGTATTCCCATAACTGCTGATGGTAAAAAAATGAATCTTTTGGATTTGTTGAATTATATTAATTTTAAAGCAGGATCATACGGTGTAGGAATAGTTGATCATATTGAAGATAGAGTTATTGGTATAAAGTCTAGAGAAGTTTATGAATGTCCTGCAGCAATTGTTTTAATTAAAGCCCATCAAGACCTTGAGAAAATGGTATTAACTTCACACGAGGTCAGGTTTAAACATATTGTAGATCAACAATGGAGTTGGATGGCTTATTCTGGACTCTGGCAAGATCCATTACTTAATGATTTGGATAAGTTTATAGATGCAACACAAAACAAAGTTACAGGAAAAGTAAAAATGCGAATGCAAAATGGTTCTATACGAGTAGTGGGAAGGAAATCTAAATTTTCTTTATATAGGAATGAGTTGGCAACGTATACTTCTGACTCTGTTTTTGATCAGCAATTGGCAAAAGGTTTTGTTGAATTATGGGGATTGCAATCTATTACAGCAAATTCTATAGCAATTAATTTAAATAAAAAAGAGAATAAAGGAGATGAACAATAGAATGAAAATAGAATGTAAAGACTGTGGAGGAGAATTAAATGTTCCAGAGGATGTAGTAGTTGGGGAAATAGTTTCCTGTCCAGACTGTGGAGGAGAATTTGAAGTAGTATCTAATTCTGACGGTAAAATAGAACTCAAACCAGCAGAGTCAGTGGGAGAAGATTGGGGAGAATAAATTTGTGAAAAAATGGAACTTTCTATAATCTATGATAAATTACGATTCGAAGAAAAAGAGCTACATCAAAAGGCTATTAATAAAGGAATAAGTACTCATTTAATAGATGCTAAGCCTATTTCTTTTAGTACAGATATAAACCAAAACAACTCCATTAAAGGTGATATTTTTCTTCAAAGATGTATAAGTCATTTTCGTGGTCTATATATTACCTCTTGTCTAGAATACCTAAACCATAAAGTCATAAACAAATATAATGTAAATGAAATTTGTGGCAATAAATTAAGGACATCTCTGATATTAGCAAAATCTAAAATTCCTTCTCCAAAAACATATTTCACTTTTAGCGCCGAATCTTTTAAAGAATTAACAAATAAACTGGGATTTCCTTTAGTTTTAAAACCTCTTGTTGGTTCTTGGGGCCGAGGAGTTTTTCCTATTCGAAATGAAGAAACAGTAAATATTATCATGGAAATGAGAGAAGAAAATGATTCAGCTTTGTCTAGGATCTATTATGTTCAAGAAATGATAAAGAGGCCACCTAGAGATATTAGATGTATTGTTGCTGGAGATCAGATTATTACTGCAATATATAGATATTCTGCTGTAGGTGAATGGAGAACAAATGTTGCAAGAGGTGGTCATACCGGACTTGCACCTATTACACATGAATTAGAAGAGGTTGTAATTAAGGCAGCTACTGCAGTAGGAGGTGGTATTCTAGGTGTAGATGTTATGGAAGATGAGAATCAAGGATTAGTTATACATGAAATTAATAGTAATGTTGAATTTAGAGGAGCATCTCAAGTATCGAAAGTAGATATAGCAAATTCTATGATTGAATATGTTCTATCAATTTTTAAAAAATAGAAAATTTTTTCCATAATTCTATTATGATTTTATTATTTTAAATGATAATAAAATTCATAAGATACAGTAATATTCTAATCTATAGTTCAGAACAATGAAAATAAGCGTTATAGGAGCTTCGGGATACGTAGGCGGAGAATTACTTCGATTACTGGTAACTCATCCTAAAGTAACCATTAACATGATTACCTCTAGACAGCAAGCTGGAGAGTATGTCCATCGCGTTCATCCAAGTTTAAAGGGATTCATAGATCTAAAATTTTCACCAATGGATATAGATAAAATAGCAGATTCAAGTGATTTGGTCTTTGTTTCTGTTCCTCATGGAAGTGCAAATAAAATTGTTAAAGATCTTTATGAACGAGATATTAAAATAATAGATCTTTCTGCAGATTTTCGATTAAAAAATCCCAATGATTATATAAAATGGTATGGATGGGAACATCCTTTCCCAGATTTACTTTCAAAATCTGTTTATGGAGTTCCTGAATTTCATCGGGAGGAAATTAAAAAAGCCAAATTAGTGTCATGTCCTGGATGTATGGCAGTTACCTCTTTACTAGCAATAAAACCTCTTATAGAAAATGATCTTATTGATACTAATCATATTGTTGTAGATAGTAAAATTGGTTCATCTGGTGCAGGTGCTCAAGCAAATGCAGGAACACATCATGCAATGAGGTATGGTGTAATTAGACCTTACAAACCAGCAAAACATAGACATACCGGAGAAATCATCCAAGAGCTTAGTTTAATAGCTAACAGAGAGATAAAAGTTAGTATGAGTCCACATGCTGTTAATCTCGTAAGGGGTATACTTACAACAAATCATGTCTTTTTGAATAAAATAATTAGTGAATTAGAACTGTGGAAAATTTACAGACACTCTTATCCCAACGAACCATTTATAAGATTTATTAAAGATAAAAAAGGATTATATAAATTTCCTGATCCAAAGTTCTTAATTGGATCTAATTTCTGTGATATTGGTTTTGATATTGATGAGGATAATAACAGAGTTGTTGCGTTATCAGCTTCTGATAATCTTATGAAAGGGGCAGCAGGTTCAGCAATTCAAAACATGAATGTTATGTTTGGATTTGATGAAACGGACGGCTTGAAATATACTCCATTAACACCGGTATGATTATTATTAAAATTGGTGGTAGTATAGTTGATGGATTACATTCATCAACTATTTTAGATTTGAAAAATATATTGAAAAAAGTTAAGGTGGTTCTTGTTCATGGTGGAGGAAAGGATGTTACTAGTATTGGTAATAAATTAGGAAAAGAACAAAAATTTATTGTTTCCCCGGGAGGAGTAAAAAGTCGATATACTGACAAGGAGACTGCAGAAATATATACTATGGTAATGTCTGGAAAAATAAATAAAACTATTGTAAGATTGCTTTTAAATAATAAAATAAATGCAGCAGGAATATCAGGAATAGATGGTTCTACAATTGAAGCAACAAGAAAGAAAAAACTGCTAGTTGTTAACGATAAAGGCAGGAAAATGATAATTGATGGAGGCTACACAGGAAAAATAAATAAGATTAATACATTATTAATTAGAAAGTTATTAGAAGGAAACTTTGTCCCTGTTGTTTCTCCAATAGCTTTAAGTGAAGAAATTGAATTTCTAAATGTTGATGGGGATAGAGCTGCTGCATATATCGCAGGTGGATTATCTGCTGATAAAGTAATTTTTATCACTAATGTTAACGGTCTTATTTTAAATGATGAATTAGTAACAAAAATGACATATGATAAAGCAAATGAATCCTTACCAAAAATTGGTCATGGAATGGAGAAAAAAGTGATGGCATGTATAGAATCTTTAGATATGGGTGTGAAAGAAGCCATTATAGCTTCAGGAAATGTTGAGAATCCTATTTCTTCTGCAATGTCTCATATTAATTGCACGGTGATAACAAAATGAGTGAAGATACTTATCTTGGAAATCTTTATCAGAGGTTTCCAATCAATATTTCAAGAGGCAAAGGAGCCATAGTTTGGGATGTTTCTGGAAAAGAATATATTGATTGTATGGGTGGTTATGGTGTCGCATTAGTTGGTCATTGTAATGATCGGGTAATTAATGCAATTAAAAATCAATCTGACAATCTTATAACTTGTCATATGTCAGTATATAATAATACAAGATTGAAATTTTTACAAAAAATGTCTAAAATTTCTCCAAAAGAACTTTCAAAGGTTTTCTTTAGCAATAGCGGAGCAGAGGCTATCGAAGCTGCTTTAAAATTTTCCAGGAAATACACAGGCAAAAATGGAGTAATAGCCATGACTGGAGGATATCATGGAAAAACTTTTGGTGCATTATCTGTAACACATAATGAAAAATACAGAAAATCTTTTCAACCATTGTTAGAAGGAGTAAAATTCGTACCTTATAATAATCCATCAAAAATTGAGGATTCATTAGATAATTCTATAGGAACAGTTATTATCGAACCTATTCAAGGTGAAACTGGTATAATTGTTCCTTCTGATGATTTTCTTCAGAAAATAAGAAAAATTTGTGACCAAAATAATTTAATATTAATTTTTGATGAAATACAATCGGGATTAGGAAGAACAGGTAAAATGTGGGCAGGTGAACATTGGTCAACAACTGCTGATATTATGTGTCTAGCTAAAGGTATAGCAGGAGGATTACCAATGGGTTTAACTCTATGTAAACCTGAAATCCTTGATGCTATGAAACTTGGAGAACATTCTTCAACTTTTGCTGGAAATCCACTTTCGTGTGCTGCGGGTATAGCTACTATAGATTCTCTTGTAGAAGACAATCTCGTTGGTAATGCTGCCAAAATAGGTAATATCTTCAAGAATGGATTGTTAGAACTTAAAGAGAATCATAGAATAGTCAGGGATGTACGAGGATTAGGTTTGATGCTAGCTCTTGAATTACGTTTTGATATTAAGGATGTATTATTTGAGGGTATTAAAGAAGGACTTCTTATGTTATACTCAGGAAGAAATATAATTAGATTATTACCTCCATTGGTACTTGATGAGGTAAAGGTATTAAAAACCTTGGATATTATGGATAAACTATTAACTAAAGAAGAGGAAAGAAGGAATGTTAAATAATATTGATTCATTTGACGAAAAAATAATAAAGATTCTTCAAAACGATGCTAGAAAACCATTTGTAGAAATAGCTAATACTATAGGTTTATCGGAATCGGCAGTAAGAAGGAGAATCAAAAATTTAACTGATAATAATATTATTAAAAAATTCACAATCGAAATCGATAATAGTGAAAAAACCAGCGCAATTACTCTCATTTCAGTTGCATCTAGCTCCGACACATCAACAGTAACATCAAAACTGTTAAATTTGGAAGGGGTTGATGTTGTTTATGAAATAACAGGTCAATATGATATTGCAGCAATAATAAGTGCTCCTGCAATTTCAGAAATCAATTCATATATTGATGAAGTCAGAAAAATCGAAGGTGTTTCAGATACAAACACTGTAATTATTCTTAAAACATTAAAATACTAATTTAATATTATTATTCAGACTTTTAATTTAAATTTTTAACGTTAACATTTATATCACATACGAAACCTGTAATAATATTATCAAAATGCTACTGAAATCAGATGATCCTAACTATTATGCGCACCACTACAATAATATAGAAAATGGTAAAAAAAAAATTAAAATTCTTGACTCTACATTAAGAGAAGGAGAACAACATCCAGGTGTTTCCTTTACTAATAAACAAAGAATTCAGATTGCATGGATGTTAGATTCATTTGGCGTAGACCAAATCGAGATAAGTCCAGTGGTCTCACCAGATCATTTAGAAGCAACAAAAATAATTCTCAAACAAGGATTAAAAGCTGATATCGTTGCCCATGTTAGAGCAATAAAATCTGATGTGGATATAGCTCTAAAAACTGATTCTTCATGGGTAGCTACCTATATGGGAATATCAGATATTCATCTCAGCGCAAAGCTAAAAATATCTAGAGAAGAAGCAAAAAGTAGAGCTATTGAAGTAGCTGAATATATAAAATCACATGGATTAAAATCTCGTTTTACGATGGAGGACGCTAGTAGGACTGAGCCCTCTTTTCTCCTAGAGATGTGTAATGAAATGAA
Source organism: Nitrososphaerales archaeon TH1177 (assembly GCA_014523515.1). Lineage (GTDB taxonomy): Archaea > Thermoproteota > Nitrososphaeria > Nitrososphaerales > Nitrososphaeraceae > TH1177. The sequence goes on from JAATVJ010000052.1 coordinate 12,889, forward strand.
TAAAATAGGTATTGAAAGAATTAGCATTCCAGATACTGTGGGTATAATGCGTCCAAATGGTATGTATAATTTAGTTAAAATGGTTTACGACAGTCTAGATACATCAAAAACTTCTCTAGATGTACATTGTCATAATGATGTTGGATTGGCATTAGCAAATGCATTATCCGGTTGTGAAGCTGGTGCAGATCAAATTCACACTACAATTGATGGATTTGGAGAACGGACAGGCATTCCATCTCTTGCTGAAGCTTCTATTGCATTGACTCTGATTTATAGATCTGATAACAATTTAAGGCTACATATGTTAAAGGACCTATCAAGGACTATCTCACAATATACAGGTTTGGAAATTCCAGAATCTAAACCTATAGTAGGGGATAGTGCCTATAAACATAAGGCTGGCACTCATCTTGCAGCAATTTTAAGAAATCCTTCTGCATATGAAATTATTGAACCTCGTATAGTAGGAAATAGAAGAAAGATTGTTTTTGGAGAACTAGCGGGAAAAAATGGAGCTGCCTATCTGTTATCTTTACTTGGTCTGGAGACCAGTAGACGTGAAGCAGAAAATCTTGCAAGGGGATTAAAAGAACTTAGAATGGGTGATCTAATAGAATTATATCTTGATGATAGATTAGAAAGAAAGATACTTAATGAAGAAACATTTAATGTAAAAAAGGAGTAAATAAAATATGGTAAAATGTGAGGAATGTGATGCAGAAATTAAAATACCAGCAGATTCTATCGAAGGTGAAATAGTATCCTGTCCAGATTGTGGATCAAGTTATGAATTGGTAAAAATTGAAGGTGGATTTACTACAAAACCAGCTCAAGTAGTTGGCGAGGATTGGGGACAGTGACTGAGGGAAAGACTTCATCTTCTCTCACACTTCTTTATGATACAATACGATGGGAAGAAAAGGCTATCTATGAGGCTGCCAAAAAGAAAGGAATTGAAATAAAAAAAATCGATTGCAAAGATCTTGTTTTAGATTTAAACACACCACATTCAGAATACAATAGTCAAATTATTATCCAAAGATGTGTTAGTTATTTTAAGAGTCTTCATTCTACTGCAGCTTTAGAAGGGTTAGGCGCCAAAGTAATTAATCCACTTAATACTGCTATTATCTGTGGTAACAAATTATTTACTCATATGCTAATACAAAAAAAGGGAATACGAACTCCCAAAGTAATAACAGCTTTTTCTTCAGACTCTGCTCTTTCAGCACTAGATGATTTTGGTTATCCAGCAATTATTAAACCTACAATAGGAAGCTGGGGTAGATTAATAGCCTTATTACGTGACAAAGAAGCGGCAAAGGCTGTATTTGAAGATAGAGAGCATATGTTTCCTCTCTATCAGATTTATTATCTAGAAGAATTTGTTTCTAGGCCACCTAGAGATATAAGAGCTATAGTAGTAGGTGATAATGTTGTTGCTGCAATATATAGATACTCTGAAAAAGATGAATGGAAAACTAATATGGCATTAGGAGGCCGTGCTGAAAATTGTCCAATTACAGATGAACTAGAAGATATTTGTATTAAATCTTCTCAAGCTGTAGGTGGAAAAATTGTAGGTGTGGATTTAATGGAAAGTTCAAAAGAAGGCTTATTAGTACATGAAGTAAATAATACAACAGAATTTAAAAATACAGTAAGAATTACTGGAATAAATATTCAAGATGTGATTGTAGATTATTCTCTAAGATACCAAATTAATTAAATAAAATTGGTCTCAGTTAATTATGCAATAGAACTTTTAAAAAAATCACTTGATCTTTATACTCCATCTAGATCTGAGGGACAATTAGCTAATCTACTTAAAGATAAATGTATTAATGAGCTTGGTTTTGAGCAAGCTCATATAGATAGTGTTGGAAATATTATTGCTACCAAGGGAAGAGGATATCCAAGAATATTGCTTTGTGGTCATATGGATACTGTTCCAAATAAAGTTCCGGTAAGGATAGAAAATGGCTTCTTATATGGTAGAGGAGCATCGGATGCAAAGGCTCCTTTAATTTCTATGCTTTTGGCTGCTTCCGAATTTCCTAAACAAAATGGTACTATAATATTTGCAGGTGTAGTTGATGAAGAAGGAAATGCAACAGGTAGTAAACATCTTGTCAAAAATAATTTAGATGTAGATTATGCAATATTTGGCGAACCTAGTGGTATAGAAAATATTACAATTTCATATAAAGGACGCTTAGCTATTAAACTAACATGCGATGTTTTAGAAAGTGCACATGCTAGTGCTCCATGGCTAGCAAAAAATTCTATTGAGGAAGTATTCAATTTTTGGCATGCAATAAAAACTACTATAAATAACAATTATGAAAAGGAAAAAAAAAGTAATTCTGTTAGTTGCTGTCTTACTGAGATTTCTGGTGGATCAAGTCACAATGTAACACCTCAAAAATCTAAAATAACAATGGATATTAGAATTCCTACTAGTCAAACTTGTCAACAAGTTTTGGATTCTATAAATGATATAATTTTAAAAATATCAAAAGAAAAAGGAGTAAAAACTAATTTTATAATTGAGGATTTTACAGAGCCATTTGAAGCTGATTTTTCTTCTCCCTTAGTTAGATCACTTGTTCTATCAGTTCTTGATGTATGTAAAAAAAGACCTATGTTATTGAGAAAAACAGGAACAGGTGATATGAATATAATTGGAAATGCATTTAAAATTCCTGTAGTAACATATGGACCAGGAGATCCACATTCTTCTCATAGTATCAATGAGCATATACGTATAGAAGAATATCTTTTAGGAATTGAAGTCTTTAAAAGATCTTTATTTCACATGTCCAGAATACATAATACCCAGAAGAAATAATATTAGAGGTAATAAGATCGAAGTATATTACTAATATGTTATGTTTTATTGGACTTGGGATAAATGGTTCTTCTGGATTAAGTCTATCTGCAAAAGAGACATTGCAAAAATGTAAATTTATTTATATTGAAAGATTTACAAGTTATATTGATGATTATGATATAAAACAATTAGAACTTTTACTACAGACTGAAAATAATAAAAATATAAAAATAGTTCCTCGTTGGTTTATAGAAGATGCAAGAGATATTATATATCAATCAAAAGAAAATAATGTCGCAATTTTGACTTATGGAGATCCCTTTATGGCAACCACTTTTAGTGAACTTTACGTAAGAGCAAGAAAAAATTTAATTGAGATAAAAATAATTCATGGTGCTTCTGGAATTTCATCTTTAATTGGTGAAATTGGACTCCATAACTACAAATTTGGAAGGACTACAACAATTATGTCAGACCCTATGTCTGCAATAAGTGTCTATAATATAGTATATGAAAATTTACGAGTGGGAAATCATACTTTAATCTTAACTGAATATAACAATAACAATGAAAATGACTTTTTCTTTCTTGATCCTGTGCATGCTATAGATATGCTTCTTGAAGTCGAAGAAAATATCAAATATAAAATCTTATCCGATGAATTATTTATTATAGTAGCCTCTAGAATAGGAATGAAAGATCAAAATATCTTAGCAGGAAAAATTAAATCTATGAGAAAAATAGATTTTGGAAATGGACCTCATTCTATCATTATAACTGGTCAACTTCATTTCACAGAAATTGATTCTATAACATCTCTTTATCAAAATCTGGATCCTCCTTTAGATAATACCGTATTCTTTCAACATATTGCAATAACAATGTTAGAAAAATATTTGCCAAAAGCTAAAGATGCTTTGAAAAATATGAAATTATATCTTGAAAATGAAAAAAATTCTACATCAGATAAGCAAAATAAAGGAATGTTTGATGTATTAGAAAATGCCGAATATTATTTATTAGATGCTGAAAGATTTTTTAATCAACATAAATTTGAATTAGGAATACTCAGTATAGGTTATGCAGAAGGATTAATCGATGCATTACGTTTCCAAAAAAATATCAATCCTTGGTTATCTTAATTTACTACCTCATTTTTTTAAGGATATTTTTTATATTTTGATTTTGAGAACTATTATTATAACAGAATAACCATTAATTATAAGTGAGGTTGGATATTGAGTGAATAAAAATTATAATATTTCTTTTAAAATTCCTGATGATTTATTACAATTTTTAAATAATGAAACTTATTCTTTATTGATTAAAGGAGACTCAGGAACTGGAAAAACTGCACTATGTTTGACAATTCTTAAAGCATTAAATATAAAGAATAATTTCTTTTATATTTCTACTAGAGTATCACCTAATAAATTATTTTTTTACTTTAAGTGGATAAACAAGTACCTTAAAATAAAATATTCAAATAATTATAACAAATCTTCTAAAGATATAAATAGCTTAGAGCCTTTTTTTGAAGATGCTCGTTTAGATGAACCAGAGTCACTTTTTGAACGAATAACAAATCAATTAATGGATGTAAGGTCTCCCTTAATAATAGTAGATAGCTGGGATGGGGTGGCTTCATTTATGGATCGTGAATCAAGGTTAAATAATGAACGTGTTTTGCAAACATGGTTAGAAAGAGCCGGTGGAAGATTAATTTTAGTAAGCGAAGGAAATGAAATGACAGCTTTAGATTATCTTGTTGATGGAATTGTGACTCTTAAATCTACTAAATTTAACAATATAAATTTAAGAGAAATGAATTTAACAAAATTGGGGGGAATTAATATAAAGAAAAATTCTTTTTTATATACTTTAAATAATGGAATTTTTAAAATATATGAATCCAGTAATTATTGGGATCTTATCTTGGATCGGAGTCTTAGTTCACCAAAAAATAAATCTTCTACTAAAAAAATTGTAAAAATTGATTCGGGTCATTCCTCCCTTAATAAAGATCTAAATGGTGGATTTACTAAGAATTCTATAGTATTATTAGAATATGATCCTAACATAGAGATTAAATATGTTGTTTTATTTTTGTTTAATTTTTTTATAAATTGCATTACTAATTCACATATCGTCCTATTAGATAATAAAATTGCTAGAGATGTTACTTCTATTTTAAATTTGCTTAGATTATATTTTGTAGATTCCGATGATTATGATAAATCTATAAAATTAATTGACTTTATTTTGAATTCAAAATCTGATAGGTATAATAATAAAAATCATCATTATAATCTTAATACTGATCTATTATTTTCTTTTTTTTCTAAAGAATTGAATAATGTTAAATCAAATTCTATGATATTTAGCATTTTAAATTTAGATAACTGTAAAAATATAGCTGACTATAAATTGATAAATTTTTTAAGAGAAAAAATAGATCTTTCGTTTTTGGTACATGAGATAGGGAATCAATTTGAATTAGATCAAAAATTATTTGATTTTAAAATTAAAATTATTTGTTTGAATGATGTAATTTGTATCAATTTAAAATATCCATATTCACGAATATATGGACTTGAAATAGAGAAAATGAATAATTCAAATACATTGATCAGAGTAGATCCATTAATATAAAATAAGAAATTAGAATAATACAAACACAGTATTAACTAAATATAGAATTAAAATTATCATTGAAATTGATGATATCTTTACACATTAAAAATTTGAATCATCTTATTTTTACTAACAATATCTTTCAATGGATTCTAAAGTAGAAATTCCGTCATGAATATAATGAAAATGATTATAATGATTGCTTATAATAATTTCAGCGATAATAGAATTATACATTTCTAATATTACTTTTTTTCGATACCTAAATAAAAACAAATGATACATAAAACTGAGACATCGTCTATTTTACAATATAAATTTTATAAAAGAGTCCCTGAGTTTGAAGTTATACTAAATCAAAATGGGCCGAAAGGGAGTTGAACCCTCGACCTTTCGATTATCAGTCGAACGCTCCACCAAGCTGAGCTATCGGCCCAAATTATCCGCACACTATTGTTGGTGCTTTATTTCAAAGACAATTTAAATATTTTTTTTATAGTTAATTTTTATTTTGGTCTAGCATTACATGCCGTCAAAGAAGTATTTGTATTAAATATACTAAATATCCAATTACTGTATAATAAAAATGCATTTAAGAGTATCGTATTGTAATATGTATGATTAATGATTAAAAATATTAAGGGAGTCGCTATTATTACAAAAAATCTCAATAAAAATGCATATGATGTATCAGAATATATTGCTAAA
>JAATVJ010000396.1 GCA_014523515.1 Nitrososphaerales archaeon TH1177
CTAGATGTTCTTTTAGATAAAGCTCCAAAAGGAATTAATCATATTATATTGGAATCAGTTTCAGGATTAGAAGGAGTAGATAAAGCTCATGATGTTAGAGTAAGAAATGTAGGCTCAAAATTTTTCATAGACCTTCATATTGAAGTACCTAGAACATCAACTCACGATAAGGCGCATAAAATTGCTACTAGTGTTGAGAACCAAATAAGACATGTAATTCCAAATTCAGATGTATTAGTTCATGTAGATGCAATAGAATCAGAATCAGAAACAATAACCGATATAATACGATTAATTGCATCAGAAACAGAAGGAATTAAAAATGTACATTCGATTTATCTTTCCCAATTACCTGCCTATAGAGGAAAACATATTGATAATAAATCCTCTGAGAACAAGTTAAACAATCCTGATAGTAAGTTACCTAGCAAAGAAATTGATATAAATTTTAAGGAACAAAATAAAGAAAATAATAGATTATTACATTTATATCTAGATGTCCAAGTCGATAGTGGATTAGACCTAAGAACAGCCCATAATATTATAGAAACATTCGAGTCAAAAGTTAAAGAAGAAATTCCAAATATAAAAAATATCACAACACATATTGAATTTGAAAACGAGCAGGGAAAAATTATTGGGATCGAAAAAGAAGTAAATTCATTCCATATAGAAAAAATTCGTAAATCATGTTTTAAAGTAAAAGGTGTAGTTGACTGTAAAGATATTGGGATAGTGGATATGGGAGGTGATCAACATATTACTTTAACAATAATAATTCAATCTTCTAATCCCAATAATCTTACTGTATATGATGCTCACCAAATTGCTACAGATGTCCAACAAATGGTAATGTATGATACCGGCGCAACACGAGTCATTGTACATGCTGAACCACTATAATACTATTTTATCCAAATTAAAATTGAGATTGTTGCAATTTATTTCTTCGATTAATTTTTTGGTTCAATAGATAAAATAACAATATCTATTTTCTTAATTTTATAAAAGATTTTCATAAGTTGCGAAGATATACCATATTTTTTATTTATCTTAGAAAGAATAATCTTATTTGAATCATTTTCTATTTTAGCTATTCCTTCTCGCCATTCTCCTTTTATTTTTCCACGAATATCGCATAAAGCAAATTTAACATTGTTATTATTTCTAATTCGTTTAATCTTTCCAGATTTATGACCTGTCCTAAAAAAAATTTTATTATCTTTAACAATAAACCAAACAGGAGTTGATATAGGCTGCCCATTTTTTTTGAAAGTTTGAATATTGATATATTTGGCTTTTTCAAAAGTTTCTAAATTATTATGATTTTTATTCAAAGGATGTATTTATTATTGTAAATTTTATTATTATAATTTTGCTATTGTAATATACTATTATTTCAATAGACTTAACGATAGTTAATTTTTATCGTAAAAGAAGATTCTTATTATTTGTATTATCATATATATATGCCATAAAAAAATCAATAATTGAATTAATCAAATTTACTATAGAAAGATATTAATAAATTATTATTTTAATGAATTGTATATTTAGGAATAACATAGTATTTACAATAGTTAATATGTAAAAAAATATTATAAAGACAAAAATGCATTTAACAATTGTTTCAAATATAGTAAAGGATAAAATAATTCTTGACAATCAGCAGATCACTTATAGTTTAGGAGGACCACCTTGTTATTGTGGACTTATTGCGAAACAATTTGGAGCGAAAGTTAGACTTGTAACTAAATTTGGAATGGATTTTAGTAATAATGATTTACTTTTTTTTAAAAATCATGGTTTTGAAATTAGTAATTCTTCACTTTCACAATCTCCAACAACAAAATTCATTTTGAAAATTTACGATTCAAATAGAGAATTATATTTGTTAGATAAATGTGATTCTATTTTAGTTTCTGATCTAGAACAAATTAATACCGATTGCTGGATTATTAGTCCAGTTCTAGATGAGATTCCGTATTCTGTTTTAGAATATTTAATTGAACATAATGATGATAATGATTTTTTAATGTTAGATCCTCAAGGATATACCAGAAAGTTAGATACAAATAATAAAATTCTTATAAATGAAAATTTAGATTCAATATTTTTTAAAAATATTGATGCAATAAAGATAGATCCACAGGAACTCTATTGTTTTTCTGGTGGCTATGATATCAATACACTAAGAAAATTAAAATTAAAAAATAACATTCATTATGCTATTTATTCAGAAAATAAAAGAATTCATATGTTGAATGAAGAAAAACATTATTGGCTTGATATTAATAAGGTAAATACATCAGATTCTACTGGAGCAGGAGATATTCTTTCATCTGCATTTACTTGCGCCTTTGTAAAAGAACGCGATCTGCTATGGGCTTTTAGTTTTGGTGTTGGTGCCGTAATGGCATCATTAAAGACCAAAAAAAATGGAATAGAAAAAATTCCTATGATGAAGTATATCGAAGAAAATGCATCGTACAATTATAATTTGATTAAATATGAAAGTTTTTGAGTATTAAAGATAGAATAATTTTCATCATATAAAAGTAAACTTTTTTAATTTTTATTTTAATAATAGTTTCCAAAGAAAATGTCATTTTATTATAAAAGATTTTTCTTTAAAATTCAAATTCTAGTATAGAAATATAAAAAATTGTAATGATAGTTCCTATATTTAAGATATATCTAATTTGCAAATAGATAGGTTTTATTTTATATATTTTTTATGTAGAAAAAAATTATAAGATAGAATATCTAAAAGGTTTTTAATACTAGTAATATTTGATTATGTTAGTAATGAAAAAACAGAAGAATGTACCATATCAAATAGGACTTATTGTATTTCTTTTTGTAATGTCTACAGTGATGGTGACTTCATCGCCATTTCAAATGCTTTCTGATGTTAATCCTGATCTTACATCTAATTTATCCTTTAAAATAGCTAATGCTTCCATCGAAAACGAGAATGATGGCAATGCTGGAGAAATAGACGAAGAAGACTTTGACCAGGGAGGAGAGATTGAACAACAAGAAATAGACGAAGAAGACTTTGACCAGGGAGGAGATTTTGAACAAGAACAAGTATCTGAAGAAGATAAACCAGAACAGTCATTCGAAACGGGCCAATTCTCATTTTCACAATCTGAAGATTCTGAAGACGCTGAAGACGTAGACCAAGAAATAGGACAAGAAGCAGATCAACAGGCAGAAGACGCTGAAGATATAGCGCAAGCTATAGGACAAGAAGCAGATCAACAGGCAGAAGACGCTGAAGATATAGCGCAAGCTATAGGACAAGAAGCAGATCAACAGGCAGAAGACGCTGAAGACGTAGACCAAGAAATAGGACAAGAAGCAGCGCAACAGGCAGAAGACGCTGAAGACGTAGACCAAGAAATAGGACAAGAAGCAGCGCAACAGGCAGAAGACGCTGAAGACGTAGACCAAGAA
>JAATVJ010000397.1 GCA_014523515.1 Nitrososphaerales archaeon TH1177
ATATTCTTTTATGCATAGAAATGGTAAAAATAATTCTTTTTTTAAAAGTATATTTTCAGAGGATAATCCATTTACAATTGTAGGCATGACATAATATCCATATTTTAAATCACCATCATCTATTATTTTTCCTCCATAGATAATTTCTCCTTTTTCTGTTGCAATGTTAATATATTTCTTGAAATTTTGAAAAGCACTAGAGTTAATCAAAGGACCGACGTCTGAATCTTTATTTTCAGGATTGTCTATTTTTATTTTTTTAACGTTTGAGATTAATTTTTCAATAAATTCTTTTTTGATGTCTTTCTGAACATAAACTCTTGAACATGCACTGCATTTTTGTCCTCCGTAAGAAAAAGCTGCTTTACTTACTCCCTCTGCAGCTTTGTCCAAATCGGCACTTTCCGTAATAATTGTTGGGTTCTTTCCTCCTAACTCAGCAATTATCGGTCTCGGTTTTATAGTTGAAGAATCTTTGAAAATATTATATCCTACATCTTTAGAACCTGTAAAAACAATTCCAGAAATCTTTTTACTGTTAATTATTATTTTTCCTATGGTAGCAGCATCTCCAGTAATATAATTCAAGATACCTGGAGGTATACCAGAATCTATCATTATTTCTAATAGCTTGTACCCGATAATAGGAGTATTACTTGCTGGTTTTACAACTGCAGTATTTCCTGTAATAATTGCCCCTATACTCATTCCTAGAAAAATGGCAGCAGGAAAATTAAAAGGAGAAATTATACCCCAAACACCATATGGTTTCATAACGTTAATATTTTTTTCAGATTCTCCTTTTGGGTTATTCGTATTAATATATCCATTATTATTGATCATATCCATACAATAATAATTAATAAAATCAATTGCTTCATCAATATCTGCAATAGATTCATATCTATTTTTTCCGTTCTCAAAAGTTAATAGTGCAGCTAATTCAAATTTACGTTTCCTGATAGTATTTGCTGCTTTTTTAAGAATTTTAATCCTATTATGATAGTCGTATCTGCTCCAATCTTTGAATGATTGAAATGAAGACTCTATTGATCTTTTTATTAATTCATCTGTTACTTTAGAAACATATCCAATTACAATTCTCCTATCGATGGGCGATATATGTTTATATTTATCTTTAGTATAGATTTTTTTATTATCTATAATAATAGGATAATCTATATTACCAAATCCTTTTTTTAAAGATTGAATAGCGTTATCAAATTTTTTATGGAATAAGCTTTCTTGATTTTTTTTAATATAATTTTCATAAGTTTGTTCATTCATAAATTTCATATAAATAATAATGAGTATCTAATTATTAAACAATTTATTATCAATTACCATTATTAAGATTAATTGGATACAAATCATAAAAAGCATTACAGTAACAATAGTATGACAAAAAAATCTTCTTATGTAGTAAAGAAAATGAAGAAGCTTACCTATAATTCAACATTTGTCTATCCTTTAGTGATTAAGGATGGTCAAGGATGTTATATTGAAGATATAGATGGAGAACAATATCTTGATTTCACTTCTAATATTTCCTCAAGTCCATTAGGACATGGTCATCCAGAAATTAAAGAACTTATAAAAAGATATGGAGATATCGGTGCACATAAGATAGCAGGACAAGATTTTTATTGTGAGGAACATATTCTTTTGGCTGAGAAATTACTTTCAATTACCATGTCTAATTCAAAAGTTTTTTTTATAAACAGTGGCGCAGAAGCAGTAGAGAATGCAATTAAACTTGCGTATAGAAAAAATGGTCCATTACCTGGAATATCTTGTTTAAATGCATTTCATGGAAGAACCTTAGGTGCACTTACTTTTACATTTAGTAAGAAAGTACAAAAAAGTAATTTTCCAGAATTCTCAGTAAAAAGGATAAAATTCTGCACCTCAGATAATGATCCTGAGATAGATACAATAGAAAAATTGGCACGTGAGTATAAGATTTCTTTTATCATTACAGAACTAGTTCAAGGAGAAGGAGGAATAAATGTGGCCAGTAAAAAATTTGCAAAAAAACTTAATCTTATCTCTAGCAAATATAATATACCGCTCATTATAGATGAAATACAAACAGGATTAGCCAGAACTGGGAAATGGTGGGCGTTTCAATATTATGGGATCAAACCTGATATGATATCAATTGCAAAATCACTTCAGGTTGGAGCCGTTGTTTTTGATAAAAAATTTGAACCAAATCAACAAGGAGTATTATCTAGTACATGGGGAGGTGGTAACAGAATAGATATGGCTATTGGTATAAAGACAATTGATATAATAGCTAGAGATAAGTTATTAGAAAAAGTAAATAAAAATGGCGATTTTTTAAAGCAGTGTTTAATAGAATTAAAAAATGTCAACGATACAATAATGGATGTTAGGGGAATAGGATTAATGCTTGGAGTCGAATTTTATAAAAAGGAGGATAGAAATAAGGTAATAAATAAACTCTTTAAGAATAAATTATTAGTTCTTCCTGCAGGTATCAAAACTATTAGAATACTACCTCCACTTATCATAACAAAGCAAGAAATTTCTAAGGGTTTAGAAATTTTTGAAAGAGTTTTAAAGGAAATTAAATATTAATAAACTTTCTTTTTTCTTTTATATGTTTTTCATGGAAATCTAGAGATCTGTACAAAGCAACTATAGATGCAGCATTTAATATTTTTCCATTAAACAACATTTCCTTCAATTGATTTATAGTTAATGTATCAGTTTTTATATACTCCATTATTCCTAAATCTTGTTTATTATTTTTTACAAGATCGTAAGCTGCATATATGTAACCTTTTTGTTCAAACATAGAATAATCTAGAGTATATTCTCCTACAAATAGAATCTTATTAGTATTATAACCAGTTTCTTCCTTAAATTCTCGAATTGCAGCATCCATTGGAGTTTCACCATCCTCTATATATCCAGAAGGAATTTCAAATTGTATTGAGTCAACTAAATGTCTATA
>JAATVJ010000398.1 GCA_014523515.1 Nitrososphaerales archaeon TH1177
AATTCAGTCATTAACAAAATGGGTACCACAATCAGGAAGAATTACGCGTTCTATCGTTAATGAAAATATAGAAAGATCGCTTCGCAGAATGAGTGTTAGCTCGTTGGATTTACTTCAATTCCACTGGTGGGATTATAACAATCCGTATTACATGGATGCTCTTAAATACCTATCCGACCTCATGGATGAAGGACGAATCAAACACTTAGGTCTTACAAATTTTGATACTGAACGTATGCAGATCATAATAGATTCGGGTTTACAAATTGTATCGAACCAGGTTCAATATTCAATTGTAGATCGAAGACCAGAAGTGAAGATGATCCCGTTTTGTATGGAGCATAACATCAGTCTTCTTGCTTATGGAAGCATCTGTGGAGGACTGGTATCAGAACGCTATTTAGGAAGAACAGAGCCATCTACTGCTGAGTTAGATACATTAAGCCTACGAAAATACAAAAAGATGATAGATGCATGGGGCGGATGGAATTTGTTTCAAGATCTTTTATTGACTTTGAAGAAAATTGCGATAAAGCACGATGTAAGTATTGCAAATGTAGCAACCAACTATATTCTTGCCAAGCCTGTAATAGCAGGAGTTATTATCGGCGTTAGACTTGGAATAGTTGAGCACAGAAACGATAACACTCAGGTATTCAAATTTAATTTGGACAAGTCAGATCGTGATGCTATAGATGCTGTATGTGCAAAGGCAAATAACTTGTTTGAGACAATCGGAGATTGTGGCGATGAGTATAGATGATCAGTCTTTTTGCTTCTTTGACTTGTAATGCATTAGGTAATCCTATATGTTGATAAGAAACCTTGTTCGTAGAGTTTCATGTCATCTAAAGCATTTGGATAGTGATCATTTCAATTATCAGTGCTGCTGTAGAAAATAATCTGATACTTAGTAACAAAATTTATGATTTCAATAATAATTTAAATTGGTCACATAATAAAAATGGCAGTTCAAAACTAGTTTATATCGTGTAATTATATACATGGATTCGGTGGTCTTGGAGGTCATTTTTGACCTTTATTTTATTTTTATATAACTTTTTGAAATTACATTTAATCCTTAATAAATGATAACAAGGTAAAAGGAGTGCCGTGTCTTCTCTATCTGATTAGTTAGCAGTCTTAACTGAAAGAATACAACAGTTAGACAGAAAACAAATGATATGATAATATAATTACTATACTTTGTACAAATAATATCTTAAATCTAGATATAGAATTTACATCTCAAATATATTGTAAAACAGAAGTAATAATAAACGAATTTTTGATTAAGTCAATTTACTTATAACCTAAAAGCAGTTTATAATTCGACGATAAAAAATTATATCTATTTATATTGTTTTTATTTAGTAAATCTACAAAATATATTATTTGAGGTTTTTTAATAATAAACAATGAAATATCTATCAAGTATTGGAATATTGAGTATGTCACTGACTTTGCTGACATCATCAATAATTATCGTTAATGCACAGACAACGGAGACTAGTAGTATGACTAATATGACAAGTCCAACACTAGTCAATAAGGAACTTTCTGTAAGTATAGGTGATTTAATTTTAGAATCTAAAACGCAAAGTGAAGGAATGAGAATATAGGATATTGATAAACAAGAATTTGAAATATCTTGGTCAGGTAATGCAACACTGAGAGAAGATATTCCTGTGTGGGATTCGGGAACAGTTTGGACTACTTTAAAGGATGATGGTTATTGGTATGGTAAAGGTTATGGAATGCTAATAACATTAGATAATAAGGTAGCAAAATATACTTTTAGTACTGTTGGAAAAATGGATGATGACGGAAAATTAAGAAACTTAGGATCTGTTATTTTTGATACAAACGATACAGGAGGAGGCGCATTATCTGTACTAAAAAATACAATTGGAGTATTAGCAGATGAAATAGATATGAAAGGTAATGCAATAACCAAGATATGGAAATTAAATAGATAACTCTAATTTTTTTAGTTAGTTTTTTTGTAGTATTTTTCAGCAATGATATTTTGGAATAAAATATTCTTCATAAAAAGTTGAATCTAATTCAACAGTATTAAATTATAAATGGATGTTTTAATTATAGAGTTTTCAACAATTTTATCGAAAGTGATATGTCCAATTGTAGTTTTGTTTTTACTATTGGTAGGGAATTTACTTCTTTCTCATATCATGATAATTCAATATATAACCAAATGAAATTTATCTACTATATCCTTCACAACAGTACATAATGATGATATTCATTAAATAATAATAAAATACTATAAAAAATTAATGATAACTAATAATTTCAATGATACCAATAATAATAATAATTCAAATACTTACAATGTACTTCCAAAACAATTTCTCAATTACATAAATTATGAATTAAGTTCTTTTGAAAAAATTACCAACAAAAAGTTTTTCTTTAATATTGTAAGCAATGACAGATTTGAATTGAATGTATATGAATCAAGAAAAGAGGAAGAAGAAGAAAATGATAATAATAACAAATCAAAATATCAAGTAGTCTATAGAGCAAATAATCTTCATCAATTTATCAAAAGATTATTTATGATCAGAGAACATTTAATGAAAAATTTTGGTAATGGAATAACAACCCAATAACTAGTAAAAATATTATAATTTATCAAAAAAAGGAAAAAATTTGTATTATTTATTTATTTATTTATTGCATATTGTATGATTTTTCTATTTTTCGTATAATTGAAATTATTTTGCTGTTATACCTCCATCGATATCGATTTTTGCTCCTGTAATCCACTTTGCTTTATTAGAACAAAGAAACAAAATAGCATTAGAAATATCGGAAGGTTCACCAATTCTTTGTAGAGGAAATGACGATTCTAA
>JAATVJ010000053.1 GCA_014523515.1 Nitrososphaerales archaeon TH1177
AGTTCCTATCAAACTAAAATCATCAGGAATAAAAAGACTAATGGAAAGAGCATTATATGGTCAAGGAATAAGAACAAAACTTAAAGAAGGCAAAAAAAGACATGAATTTCAAGTAGACCATGGCTATAGAAAATTCTTCAAGACTCGTTGTGAGCTTGGTGGAATGAAACCTATTAACATAGAAAAACTGTTATCTCATTCTACTGGAATATCCGATTCCTATTATAGAGCTACAGAACAAGAATTGTTAGACGATTATCTCAAAGCTATGGATTCTCTTACAATTGATGAGAGAAATAAACTAAAAAAAAGAATAGACAAATTAGAAGAAAAGAATGAAGATGAGAATTACATAATTAAAGCTAAGCTTCAAGAAAAAGATGAACAAATTCAATCATTGAGGTCAGAGATGAGATTCTTGAGGGAAATGGTTAACAAAATGGTTAGCTCTCCTGTATAATCACTTATATTGCAATTAAATTTCTTATGCATATTTGAAGTATTCTTTAAAATTAAGTACTATTTTTGAATAAACATTAAGTTTTACTTCTAACTCAAAAAGTATATCAATTAAAGTTTTTAATAATGTTATAAATGATTTGAATAATGAAGAAGATAATTACTACATTTGTAAAACCAAATTATAAAAACAGAGAATTAGAAAATTAAAACAAGATAAAAATCTATCATTATTTTTATAAGATTTTTAGAAAAATTACTTAATTGATTGAAAAAACAAAAATTATAAGAACAAATATAGTGTGTTATTAAAATATATTGGATTTACCAACTGCTAACATATGAATTAATCCTAATATCTTGGCATAAAACAAGGTATAACTCTAATTTGCTTACATTTATTGCATTGAAACTTTATATTATCATATTCATCAACATTGTATGTTATATTTTTTTTATAATCAAAAGTTGACCATATGAGGATAGTATATTGATCACATTCATTACAATAACCTTCTAAAACTATCTTTTCATAATCAGATCTTAATTCAAATTGTTTCTTTTCATAATTTGACGTAATAATATTTTTGTCCATAAATTTAAATTCAATATATTGCTTTAATCTAAATAAAATAATATTTTTTTCTTCTACTGAAATAGAATTTATCGTTTCTTTCCATATATCATGAAATATCCTACGATCTAATTTGTTATAAGGTACAAAATCATATACCATTATTGACTTTAACAAATACATAAGATAAATTATTTCCCTATTGGAACATAAAATGTTTATAAAATAACTAATTATTTTATCAAAATATCCTTTTTTATAAATTAATTCAAAAAACTTCAAATAAAAATTGACATAAGAAATACTATTTCTAATAATGGGAAAGATCTGATTAATAATTATATCATAAATTTGTTCATTATTTTTTGATAATTCTTGCTGTTTTGTATCATTCTTTTTATCTTTTAATTCTTGTATTAAATAATAATTTTTAATAATTAAAGCCAATAATTTCCCATCTAATGTATATGAATAAGTCTCAACTTCAAAATTTTTTAATTTTTCTGAGAAGGCTTTTCCTGTCTGCTTTATTAATTTTAAATTAAGTAGGTCATTAAATAATGAATTTATTCTTGGTTCTTTAGCATGTCTTCTGGCACTATAGCTGGTTCTTGATTTAAATCCCTGATATTCAATCTTGAATTCAAAATTTTTTTCTTTTATGAGCCAATTCTGCAATTCGGTTAACTTAAAATCCTTTGGATTTTTAAAATAATATAATATTATATCTTGGTATAACAAGGCATCCTTTGTGAATAAGACTTTTCCTGTAAGTGAATCAATTTGTGAAGAAAAAATATCATCAATATAAGGTCCTCTAAGTTTTAGAGATTTTAAAAATTTGTTATAATTTTTTCCTTTTATAGATGATATATAAGATTTTTGTTTAGGCATTTGATATATCATGCTTTAAACCAATTCGCTGAATTATCTTTTTCTTTAAAATAACTTTATGAATGAAATTTTTAATAATCAATGTTTTGTTAAGGAGATTCAAGATAATGAATTATTGAGATGGAGCTTTTTTTAGAATGTCTGATCCATATTTCGAAATCAATAATGAGAGCATTTATTCAGCTGAAGAATATGAAAAAATGACAGAGGGTAAGTATGGCAAAGAAATATCTGTTCCTCATGATAATAATATTGATAATTTAATAATAGAGAAAAAGGAATTAAAATCTAAAATACAGAATGAAGATTTTTTTGAATACGTTATCAAAACTATAAAAAAAACTGTCAAATGTGAAGATGCTCTTATCAGACAAATATTGTATACGGGATTTAGTACGTATGTAGAAGATGATCCCCTGAACCTAGGAGTTTTGGCACCTACAAGTGAAGGCAAGACATATGCTATAATTGAATCATTGCAATATTTTCCTGATGAAGATGTTTTATATATTGGGCAGATGTCACCAAAAGTTTTAGTTAGACAAAAAGGCATTTTAATAGATAAGAAAAGTGGTCAACCAATAGGAGATAAAATTCAAGAATTAAGAACAAAAGCAAGAGATTTGGTTAAGAAAATGAATGTAACCAAAGATAAGGAAATTAAGGCTGAAATTAATGATGAAATTCAAAACATACGTGAAGATATTCAAAAATTGTTTGAAAATTCTAAAACCTTGATAGATTTGAGAGGTAAGATTTTAGTATTCTTGGAACCTCCCAAACAAGAATTATGGGATTTGTTAAAACCCATTCTGTCGCATGATAAAAAAGAGATAGAATTTCCTTTTGTAGACAAGACAGCAAACAGCAATGCTGAAACTAAAGACGTATTGGTTAGAGGTTGGCCTGCTTGTATTTTTTGTTCGGCAAAGGATGAATCTAAGTGGGAAATCTGGAACGAAATCAAAAGTAGGATAATAGTTACCTCTCCTAACATGGTAACGCAAAAATACAAGGAATCGAATAAACTGATTTCACAAAATAAAGGCTTACCGAATTTAATACAACAGCAAATCATAATATCAGACGAGGAAATTGAAATAACTAAAAATTGTATCTTACTAATTAAAGAAAAAATAAACGAATTTAAGTCTAAAAATAAGAATGGAAAGATTTCATTATGGATTCCCTATAACGATTTACTGCAAAAAGAATTGCCTGCTAATAAAGGAACTGACGTTAGATTTGCCAAAAAAATATTTTCATTATTGAACATAATTCCTATTGTAAAAAGTGATTTAAGAAAAATCTTGGTGATGGAAGGTGAAAGTTCTATCATAGCAGACATAAATGATTTAAAAGAAGTACTATTAATAACTCAAAACTTTGATGGTTTACCAAAGTTTAAGGCAGAGTTCTTTAATGATATATTTCTACCACTTTACAATATAAAGACAGAACCCGATTCAAAGAGAAATGATGAAGGGAAAAAGATAAAAGAAGAATATGTAAAAGCAGTAACAACTAGAGAGCTCTGTAGTTATTTCAAAGAGATTAAGAAAAAGCCTATCTCAACTGATAATTTAAAACACACATATCTCCATACGTTTATCAATGAAGGTTTAATCGATTATATTCAATCGAATATTGATGGTAAACAAAATATTTACTATCCCATAGTCACAGAATCGTTATCGATTGAATCGATTATGAATCTAATCGACAAGGAATCACAACAATCTTCAACTATTTATGAAAAAATTACAAAAAATATTACAGAAGTTTGGATTTTCCATGAAATAACAGGGTTGATTCGTTATCGATTGGACCAGGTAACTATAGGGCTATTTGATTATATCAATGATCCTGAGAAATTCCAGATATTATCTGATAATAATCATATATTGGAAGAAGAAAAAGAAGAAGGATCAAGAAGAGCTCTTAGTATAAGTGAATTCATACAAAAATACAGTGATATATTCAATATCCCGATCGATAACAAAAGGAGCTCAATTCTTACTGATTTTGCCAAAAGAAGCCCATTCTTGTCGATTCTAGCCAAAATCGATTCAATCGATAAGAAAGATATCATCACCACTACTAAAAATATAGATGATGGAAAAGCAATTAGCTCTACACTTCAAGAACCGTTAAAGTCATTGTCATTTTTACCTTCTTCAGAACAATCATCATTATTACCATCAATACTTTGTCATTATTGTAATTACCAAGGCAAATCTGAAAATCAAGTATTGGTCCATTCCATTAATGCACATCCTGGCAAACCAGCAAGACCTGATCCTAATCTGCTAGATTTAATGCAGAAGAAGGATAAGAAGGAGAAAGAGATCTAAAAAATGTCCATAGCATCATCAACAACCACAAAACCAAAAATGTCCAATTCCTTGGAGTTATTAACTGGACTAACAGTAGCAGAAATACAAAAGAAATATGAAATTCTTTCAGCTATTGTTATAGAATATAGTGGGAAGGTACATGATTCACAACCTTGTATTCTCTCAAATAATAATTCTACTATGTCATTAATTGTCTATTATGAAGTTCCTGAAGGACACGAGAAGCAGTTAAAAAAAAGTTTGGTAATTTTACTAGAAATCTTCTGCCTTTACAACAGAGAAATATTGGTTAAGGTGAGATTTTTTCTATATTTCGTAACCAAGGTCAGAAATAGTCAAAATTTCTCACCTTGGTTATCTATCGAATAGTAGGATGGTTAGATAATATAAATAATGACAATTTTATATTCTGAACAAGCACAAACAACAGATTTTATAACAATCAAGGGTATAAGAACCAGATTAGGTTTAGACAAAAAGGATCTTGATGTTTTTGTTATTAGGGAGTTGTTTGATAATGCATTGGATTTTATTGAATCCAATGCTAAGGAATTTGTTAAACGAAATAAAACTCCATATATTCATTTAATCTCTTCAGAAGAAGAAAATGGAAAAGTTACTAAAATTACTGTTAGAAATTCAAATCCTCTTGTTGGAATAGATAATGTATTTTCTGATTCTCAGATTGAAAAGATATTTAATTTTGATAATTACTATAGCAGTAAACGAAATCAATACCATTTAAGTCGTGGTGCATTAGGTGGAGCATTTAAAGATATATTAGGAATTACTTATGCTCTTGCAGTACAAGGAGAGGATTCAAGCAATAATATTGCAACTTATCAAGATTGGAAATATCCACTTCAGATCAATATTTCAAACAAAAGACTGATTGAGGTTAGAATTGAAATAGTTAATAAAATTAGAAAAAAGATACAATCAAAAATAGACTTTAAAAATATAGAACTAGAGAAAAATGATTCAGATAATAATGACTATACAGAAATTACAATATATATTCCTAAAAAAATAGATTATCAAGATATTCATTCAGTTTTTCAGGATTATGCGATTATAAACACACATATAGATTTTAAATCAAAACTCGGAGATTATATTGAAATTACTTATAAAGCCACTCAAGAAATAAAAGATTGGAAGAATAAGCAAAGTATCTATTATTATTCATTAAATGAGTTTAAAGATTTAATCCGTAGTTTTGAATCAAGTAATGATTCTTTGAATGTATATGAAGAGCTTATTCATACAGATTTTAGGGAAGGTTGGACATTAGAAAAAAGTAAGGAATTTGAAACGTTAACTTTTGGTGAGTTAAAACAAGATGATAGAAAAATTGAAAATATTTACCAATTATTAAAAGATAATGTTCCTTCAATAAGAGAAAAACAATCCGCATCTTCACGAGATTTAGAATTACCATTTGATATAAAACAAAATATTAGAAGGAAGGCATTAACTGAACGTTTTGAGCAAGTATTTACAGGTATAGATAGTTTTGCATATAAACGAATAGATGGGTATTTCGGACCAGAAGAGGGAACAAAGAATTCTGTGGAATATCCGTTCATAGTCGAAATATTTTTGGCAGAGTCATCTGAATATGAAAAAAGATTACATTTCTTTCCGTCAGTAAATTTGTCACCATCAATGTATATTAATTCCCTTGATGATGAGGATAGAAATAACGAGATATTTGTTTTTAAAACTGGCAGTAAGGACAGTGATGAGATAGAATCTTCACATGCAATCACAGAGATTTTAAATAAATGTGGCTTTTCTTTCGATGAGAAAAAGCACAGAAAATCTATTAATTTTGTATTTATTAATTTAATATCTCCTAGGATAGACTACAAAACTGGTGGTAAAATACATCTAGAATTAAAACCATTTGGATCAATTGCTCAAGATTTATATAAATTTTGTAAATCACCAAATATTAAAGGTAAAAATAATAAAAAAAATGAAAGACCAGACTCTATAAGACAAGAATTAAAATATTTAATAGAAGAAGAACGTGTATTTAAAATTGAAAGCAATCCTGATTTAAAGATAATTGATAGATGGACACAAAGTACTACATTCTATACTCTAAGAAAAATACTAATTGATCTTGGATATAGAGATGTAGATAAAAAAAGAAAATACATTACTAGAATAATCAAAGATGTGTGTGAAGAATTAGGATATAAAAGACATGAACTTGGAATAATTGCAGCAGAAAGAGCACAATTATACTTTGACGGTCGGGTTCTTGGCGTTAGTTTTGATCAATTAGAAGAATTAATGAAAAAAGGTACTGATTTGTTAGTTATAGAGAAGGAAGGTATAGCCGATGTATTAATGGATTTTGCAAATAGGTGGGGTATTGCAATCTTGAATTCTAGAGGATTTCTTACTGAATATGCTACTGAATTATCAGAACTTGCAGAACAAAATGGTTGTAATATTGCAATATTGACAGACTGGGACTCTTCAGGATTACTTATTTCTTCTAACTTACCAAATGCTTACAGAATAGGTATAGACCTAAAGACACTTGAAAAATTTGGACTGCGTAAGGAAGATGTAGAGGAAAAAGTCCTCCAAAAGAAGGAAAACGATAACCATCTTAAAAAACTGAAAAAGTTGAGTTGTGAACAAATACCTTCACCATATTCTATATCAGATTGGTATCAAATGATAAAATATCTAGAAGGTAGAAAACGTATAGAAATTGATAGTGTTATTGCTAGAGTTGGAAGTAAAGCGTTTTCGGATTTTATAATTAAAGAACTTGATAAAATATTCCTGAGAGAGATTATAACAGAGCTATAAAAGTCCCAGAGTGTGTTTTACCAACAATATTTGAACAATTCAAAGAAAATGTAAGTAACATGGTCAGTGAAATTCAATCACCAATTCGAGAAAATTTAATTAAAATACTTAGACGTAAAAACGGATTCTTAGATGTAAAAGAAGAAGAGAAAAAAATTGAAGAAGGATTAAGATCTTTTGTTGATACTGACGAGGTAAAAAATAAGATATCTGAAGAATTCAAAAAGTTGTTTAACTAATTTTCCTTATAAAAAAAGCCATTATTAGTTCTTTAATATGTTTTTAGGAAAGGCAATTCCAAGACTTTGGATTGGAAATATGCAGATCATGACAATGTAACAAAAGAGATATGTGTTTAGTTTCTGTACAGTATTAGAATTATAATTTAATTTTGGAAAGTAAGATAAATTCATTATAAAATTAGAACTTAAAGAACAAATAGAAGCTAAATTTTTTGCTTATTGGATTTTAGGTATGGCAGCTATGGTAGAAAGTCGAGTTTACAACTCTTTGCTTCTGTTTAATAAATAAATTAAAAATTTTTTTACATATATATGTATAGATACTTTTTTTGTGCTCAAGTGATTTTGAATGAAAGTAGACGAGTACAATGAAAGTTTTATCGTAGCAGTGAAAACATATTGGAAGCAATAGGTAACAATAAAAAAATGTTATATGCACTATTGTAATAGATATAGTATGAAATGGATCTATCAGTTAAAGAAAAAGAAAAATATGTTTTGAAATTACGTGAAGAGGGTAAAACTTATAGAGACATTGCTCATGAGCTTCTAATCTCTCCAAGAGAAATAAGCAGAGTATTGAAAAAGGCAAATGGTGAAATGGAAGAAAAAGAAAGAAAGAAAATTGTATTATCAAAGACAGCACAAGCATTACAATTATTCAAGAATGGAAAGAGCCCAACAGACGTAGCCATAAAACTGGATCTTAGTCCACAGGAAGCTCAATCATTATACTGTAATTTTTTATCTTTGAATAATCTTCATCATTTTGTAGAAATGTTTAAAGAATTCGATAGTGGTTCACTTCAAGATTTTATTGACTATTATGACTTTATAAAAGAGAATGGAATAAGCAAAGAGGAAATAGTTGAAGCTATTAGAATGAGTAATGACCTTCCCAATATTAAAGAGGGATATCATAATATTTCTAATGAATTAACAGAACTTCAAAAAGAAAGAGACTTTTATCTTTCAGATAACAAGTTATTGATAGGCAAAAATTGTGAGTTAAATAACGAATGTAACTCATTATTATTAAAAATTGATTCACAAAATAAAATTTTAGAATTAACAGAAAGTAAGTTAAATAAAAAAAGAGAATTATTAGAAACCATAGAGAATAGTAAAGATTATACTAATCTTAAAACTAAAGTTGAAGAACAAGTCAATGACTTTTTAAATCAGAAAAAAGAATTTTTTAAATTAACTGTCATGACGATTTTAAATATAATGAAACAAGATCCAGAAAAAGAGATTCTCATTAGTAACATATTAAAACCTAATGAAAATCCAGATTCTGGATTTTATATTATTTCATATGAAGAAAAAATTGTAGAAATTGCGGCAAATACTTTATCTAATATCGTATTAGAGATCAATACAAATAATATACTAAATTAAGGATTTAGTATAGATTTACTTTTAGTTATAGAACCCATCTAATACATGGGACCAAGCAGATATGAATCTGTTTAATAAAACTTTTGACACTGAATATTTTAGGTATTGGATAGTACTTATCTTTGGTACTATTCTCTTTACTCTCGATCTATAAAACATTCGCTATTTGAGTAATAGAAGAAAAAAGTTTCCGTGAGAAGATATTCTAATCTTAATTGACCCATGTAAGATCAGGCTTACCATGATACACAAAATTTATTATTAATTATTTGGATTTAGATGTACATTCTAATATTTTAGGATCATCATCCTATCATACTGGAAGAGGATCTTTATCATGGATTCTCATTTAACAAAATTCAATTATTGGGATTTTTGTCCTTTTTTATTATCTGTATTTTTATAGACATTTGTATGGCGGGTATAACAAAAATAAGTGTCATTTCAGAATGACTGTTGGTAAAAGTTCCAGCATTAATTGTAATTCATATAACATTTCCTCATCAGTAACATCTTTTCTTTCTTTGACATAATAATACAAAAAATTAACGGTATTGTAATAACATTTTGGTCATAATCAATAAACAATGTCAATAGAGATATGTAAAAGTCCTTTCAAGATTTACTATCTAACACTATAGTAGAAAAATTCCTTTTATTTATATAGAAAGCATCATCAGTAGGACTAGTAAAAGGAAGAACAACTGAAGGAATTATATCTGCAGCAATATACTTAGCATGTAAAGAACTTGGAACTCCAAAGACATTGAAAGAATATTCCGATATAACTAATTTGAAAATTAAAAGTATTTCAAAATATTCTCGTCTTCTTACCTTTGAACTTGATTTAAAATCTATACCAGTAATAGACCCAATAAAATGTATTGTAAAAATTGCAAATAATCTAAATTTGGAGGAAAAAACTAAACTTAAAGCAATAAAGATAATGAGAGAAGTAATGGAAGAAGAAATTCATGTTGGAAAGAATCCATTATCAATTGCAGCCTCAACAATATATGCAGAGCATGTAAAACTAGGTATGAGAACGATAGAACTCAAATAGAAATAGCAAATTCTGCAGGTATATCTGGAGTAGTAGTAAGAGAGAGATATAACGATATAATCGATAAAGTTAATTTACAGTAAATGATATAATTAAGTGGTATTTATTTACTCTATGAATAATATTTTTCAAAATCATAGATTACCTGTATATCCGCACCTACCAACACGTTGTACAAATAGGCTATGACATTTTTATAAATATAATGTATCATATCTTAATAACAAATTTAATTACTATAAGGTGAACAAGACGTATTTAGTTAACCTTTTAATATAGTATTATAACTAGCACAA